>NZ_MPPE01000026.1:0-7766 GCF_001896645.1 Tepidanaerobacter sp. EBM-49 | reverse complement strand
GGGAACTATGGATTTAAAATAAAAGAATTCGATTTATATGAAATAATGTTAGAAATTCTTGACTCAAAAGGATATCTCGAAAAAAATTTCGAAATGGAAAGAAAAAAGGGAAGCGAATATGTATTTAATGCTGCCAAAAAGGCTTTAAGACTTACAACTGCTGATGATTTGATCATCAAATACATAAAGGATCGAGTTGAAGAAGGCGACATAATTTTTTTAACAGGAGTAGGCAAGGCTTGGCCTATTATACGTTCTCATACTATATTAAACAACTTGCACCCAGTGGTGGACGAGGTTCCGCTAGTGATGTTTTTTCCAGGGACTTATGATGGCGGCTCCCTTGTCTTACTTGATGAGATTAAAGATGATAACTATTACAGAGCTTTTAGATTCATTGAGGAATATAAGTAAATTGGGGTGAGAATATATGAAGATCAAGGATATGTTTTATAAAGATATCACCAGAGATATTAAGGGAGTTATCAAAATAGGTCAAGAAGATGATGAAAACGTATATCAAGAACTGGAAGAATATGTAGTAACTCAAGAATTATCAAAACACTTTGATGATTTTTTTAAAGCATATAAGAAGAGTATACTTGGTTATACGGATAAAATGGGTGTCTGGATCTCTGGCTTTTTCGGTAGCGGTAAATCGCACTTTTTAAAAATATTGTCATATTTACTGGAAAATAGAGAAGTTGAAGGTAAAAAAGCTATTACATACTTTAATGATAAAATACAAGATCCAATGGTCTTGGCAGACATGAAACTTGCCGGAGAAACTCCTACAGATGTTATCTTATTTAATATTGATTCTAAGAGTGATTCCGATTCTAAGGCAAATAAGGATGCTATTGTAAAAGTATTTATGAGGGTTTTTAACGATATGCAGGGTTTTTGCGGTTCCATTCCATGGGTAGCTGATCTGGAAAGACAGATGACTTTAGACGGGACTTATGATGACTTCAAAGCAGCTTTTAAAGAAATATCAGGCAGAAAGTGGGTTGATGCCAGAGAAGATATATATTACGAAGAGGACGCAATAATCGAGGCACTTGCAAAATCAACCAAAATGAGTAAAGAAGCAGCCAGAAACTGGTACAACAAAGCAGAAGAAAACTACACTTTAAGTGTTGATAAATTTGCCAAAAGAGTTAGAGAATATATTGAAAGCAAAGGTAATAATCATCATGTTGTATTTCTTGTAGACGAAATGGGTCAGTATATAGGTGATGATTCTGACCTTATGTTGAATCTGCAAACTGTAGTAGAAGATTTGGGAACCGAATGTGGGGGAAAGGCCTGGGTTATAGTAACAAGCCAACAAGATATTGATTCTATGATAAATATGAAAGGCACAAGACGCAATGATTTTTCTAAAATCCAAGGCAGATTCGATACTCGGCTTTCACTTTCCAGTGCAAATGTAGATGAAGTTATAAAAAAGAGGATTTTATTAAAAAATGATGTTGCAAAAGACACACTTAAATTATTATACGAAAATAAAAGTTCAGTAATAAGAAATCTCATCACATTCTCAGCTAATACACCTGAGAAGAAGACATATACGGATGCACAAGATTTTATAGAGGTTTACCCATTTATTCCCTATCAATTTAAATTGATGCAAGAGGTTCTTACTTCAGTTCGCATCCACGGTTCCTCGGGCAAACACCTGTCAGAAGGTGAACGCTCCATGTTAAGCGCTTTTCAAGAATCATGTATAAAATTTACAAACGAAGATGTAGGAATCCTTATACCTTTTTATGCTTTTTACGATACAATTGAAGCTTTTTTAGATTCGGGAATAAGAACGGTAATATATCACGCCCAAGAAAATAAAAAATTAGAGCCCTTTGATGTAGAATTATTGAAATTACTTTTTATGATAAGATACGTGGAAGAAATTCCAGCAAATATTGAAAACCTCACAACCCTTATGGTTAATCATATAGATGATGATAAACTAGAAATAAAAAAAGAAGTTGAAAATTCACTAAAACGTTTAATAAGAGAAACCCTTGTTCAAAAAACCGGGGATGAATATATATTTCTAACTCATCAAGAACAGGACATCAATAGGGAAATCAAAAACATGAATGTAGAGATGTCTGAAACAATCAGAAAAATATCTGAAATTATTTTCGAGGATATTTTTCCCGAGAAAAAATACAAGTACTCTCAGCGATATAATTTTTCCTTCAATCAAAATGTCGATGATAGGCTATACAGAGGAAGTCCAACTGATGATATTGGCATAAAAATCATAACGCCTTATTATGAAACACAGTCAGAGCTGACTGAGCAGGAACTTAAGCTTATGTCGGAAAGAGAAAATAATTTAATTATAAAACTACCGCAAGATACTGCCTTTCTGGAAGAAATAGAAGAAGTACTGAGAACTGAAGCTTTTCTTCGCAAGACAGGAGGAAGCATGTCTACGCCGGAAATTGAAGATATAAAAAATAGGAAAATAAGAGAAACAACTACGAGATTGAATAGAACAAAAGAGCTTATCAAAGAAGCATTAAAATCAGCAGAAATATATGCTAATTCACAGAAACTCGATATTAGAGAAAAAAATCCCATTGACAGAATAAATGAAGGCTTAAAAATTTTGATAGAAGATATATATCATAAACTTCACTATATAGATAAATTCGTAGATTCTCCTAAGGATATTGAAAATATATTGACACATAATATAGTCCAAGTGTCCTTAGAAGAAGAGAACGATAACAAATTAGCCTTAAATGAAGTGGCAAATCATATAGAAAGAAATACATTAAGAAACATACCTGTCACTATGCGTTCCATATTAAATCATTTTTCAAAAGCCCCTTATGGGTGGAATGAATTAGACATCGAAGGTCTTGTTGCAAAACTCTTCAAAGAACAAGAGATTAAACTTCAACTTAACAGCAAATATCTAAGCATTGAAGATAAGAACCTGATAAATTATTTAACTAAAAGGGACTACGCTGAGCGTTTGTTGATAGAAAAAAGAATAAAGGTTCCTCCTTTTCAGATAACCAATGCGAAAAATTTATGTCAGCAGCTTTTTCACATAACAGCTCTTCCAAATGATGAAGATGGCATTATGAGAGAATTTAATAAGTTAATTGAAACAGAAATTTATAAAATCGAACAAATCCTTGAAGAATACGATATTGCGCCTTATCCAGGTAAAGAAATATTAGAAAAAGGTTTAGCGTTATTTAAAAAAATATCATCTATAGATGATGCCAAGGAATTTTTCGATACTCTATATCAAGACAAGGATGCTCTGCTGGAATATGCGGATTATTCCCCGGAAGTCAAAAACTTCTTTAACAAGGATGGAAAGCAAAAAGAGATCTTTAATGATGCGCTTGCTAAAATAAAAATTTATGAAAAAAACAAAGATTATTTAACAAATCCCATTATAGCAAAATATATACAGGATATAAAATCCATAGTAAACATGAAAGAACCCTATAACGACATACCCAGGCTACCGGATTTAATTAACAAATTCAATATTGAATTTGCCAAATTATTGGAGGAAGAGAGCAAGCCTATCAAAACTTCTATAGAAGAAAGTCGCAACAAAGTTATAGAAGAACTTGCTTTATGCGATTTTGGAGATAAATATACTGCAAAATTCAAAAATAGTTTTGATGATTTATTAAATACCTTAGAACACTCTAACAACCTTGCAGAGATTTATGGGCTGACACAATTAAGTGAAACACTAAAAATTCGATGTCTTGATACAATACAAAAAGAGCTTGAATCAAGAAAGACGGAACCAACACATTCTGGACCGCTCCATGATGGAGAAGGAGGGACGCCATACAAAGTTAGAAAGACTGTAAACGTTAGCCTTGCCAGTATACTGCCGAGAAGCAGAACTATTGAATCCCGAAGAGATATAGACAATTTATTGGCTGAAATAAAGGAAAAACTCGAAAGCAAATTAGACGAAGAGACTATAATTAAATTAGTCTAATATAACTGATAAAGATAGCTTTATTTGAAGCAAAAGAGGAGATTTGTCATGGACAAAAGTTTGATAAAAAACTATGCCGTATGGGCCAGAAACAAATTAATTGAGGATATTTCTCAAAGAGCCTATGAACTTGGAATCACCAAAAATGAAATAAAAAAGCCTGAAGAAGTGTCAAAAGACTATGTAAGAATAAACGGGAAGAAACTCAAGCCCTTTGAAATAGATCAGCGAAAAAGCCTTGAAGCTAAGGTCCGCGAAAAAGGATTCGAGCAAGTAGTTGAAGAAGTTGCCTATACTTGGTTTAACCGAATTATAGCTCTAAGGTTTATGGAGGTAAACGGTTATCTTCCCACAGGGGTAAGGGTCTTGTCATCGGAAGAACCGGGGAAAACAGAACCGGATATCATCACATATGCCGAGCATATCGATCTTGATTTAAACCAAGAAGTAGTCGCAAGGCTAAAAGATGAAAATGATACGGAAGAATTATTCAGATACCTTTTGGTCAAACAGTGCAACAAGCTAAATGATATTCTTCCGGGACTTTTCGAAGAAATAGGTGATTATACTGATATACTATTGCCTAAAAACTTACTATCAGAAGGCTCAATAATACGTCGTCTTGTATCAGACATACCGGAGGAATACTTCAAAGAGCAAGTAGAGATAATAGGTTGGCTCTACCAATACTATATTTCAGAAAAGAAAGATGAGGTTTTTGCAGGTCTTAAGAAAAATCAAAAGATAACTAAAGAAAAAATTCCTGCCGCAACTCAGCTTTTTACCCCAAAATGGATAGTAAAGTATATGGTAGAAAACTCTTTGGGGCGATTGTGGCTGGAAGGTCATCCCGATGAAGAACTAAAGAGTAGGTGGACGTATTATTTGGATGAGGCTGAGCAGGAGCCGGAAGTTGAGGAACAGTTAAAAAAGATAAGGGCAGAAAGTAAGAATATGAAACCGGAAGAGATAAAAGTGTTGGACCCTGCCATGGGCAGCGGTCATATCTTAGTCTATGCCTTTGATGTGCTTTTTGATATATATAAAAGTGCCGGTTACTCTGAACGGGAGATACCTAAGCTCATATTGGAAAATAACCTTTACGGTATGGATATTGACGATCGAGCAGGTCAGCTTGCCTACTTTGCAGTGATGATGAAAGCCAGAAGCAAAAACAGGCGAATATTTCATGAAAACATAGATATAAATTTGTGCTCCATCCAAGAAAGTAATGGAATACCTGAAGAAACTATTACATACTTTGCCGACGGAAAAAAGTTTATTTCAAGGACAGAGCTGGAAGAAAAGATAAAAGGCAAAGATGACTTGTCAGATATGGATTTTGAAATCCAGGCAAGATACCTTATCCATGTATTTCAAGATGCCAAGGAATATGGTTCGATCTTAGAAGTGAAAAAGCTTGATTTTGATAAAATAGGAAACCGATTAGAGGAAATTCGACAAAATCATCCCGACGATATATTTGAATTTGGGCATAAACAAATCCTACTTGAAAAACTCCCGCCCCTTATAAAACAGGCCAAGATAATGAGCGGTAAATATGATGTAGTGGTTACCAACCCGCCGTATATGGGGCGAAGAAATATGAATGCGGATCTTAAAAAGTATGTAGATTCAAATTATAGTGATGTAAAAACAGATTTATTTTCTGTGTTTATTGAACGGAACTATGAATATGCAAAGGAGCATGGCCATTTAGCATTCATGTCTCCTTTTGTGTGGATGTTTATAACAACATATGAAAAATTAAGGAAAAAGATAATTGAATCTAAAGCTATCACTAGCTTGATTCAATTAGAGTATTCTGGATTTGATGGAGCAACTGTTCCTATTTGTACATTTACCTTGAGAAATTCAAATACCGGTGAGACAGGAGAATATATAAGATTATCGGATTTTAGAGGAGCAGAAAATCAGCCTATAAAAACTTTGGAAGCGATTCGAAACCCAGATGTTGATTATAGATATACCTCATCATCCAATGATTTTTCTAAAATTCCAGGCAGCCCGATTGCATATTGGGTGAACGTTAAAGTAATAAATACCTTTTGCGAAGGAATTTCCTTAGGAGAGTTAGGGTCACCGAAGACTGGCATGACAACAGCAAATAACAATAAATTTTTAAGATTTTGGCATGAAGTCAGCAATAATAATATAGGTTTTGGATTCTGCAATAGAAATGATGCTAAAAATAGTGGCTTAAAATGGTTCCCATATAGCAAAGGAGGGGGATTCCGGAGATGGAAAGGGTTTGACGAATATGTTGTAAATTGGGAAAATGATGGGTTTGATATCAAAAACTATAAAAACTCTCAAGGTAAAAAGCTTGCATCAGTAAGAAATGAGGATAAATATTTTAAACCATGCATTACATGGTCTGCTGTAACATCCTATAAGTTTTCTTCGAGGATCGTGGATAGTGGGAGGATTTTTGATTCTGGTGGTTCATCTATTTTTCTTACTAAGAATTTATATTTTATTGCAGGCTTATTAAATACAAAAGTTGCACAAATGTATCTAGCTATAAGCAATCCTACGTTGAATTATCAGCCGAGAGATATTGCGAGTATACCTATCATATTCCCAAAATCTGAACACAAAAAAGAAAACATAGTAATTATTGTAAAACAAAACTGTATTTTCTCCAAAACCGACTGGGATTCCTTTGAAACTTCGTGGGATTTTAAAAAACATCCCATACTCACACACAAAGGTGATGCCAACACCATAGAACAAGCCTTTAACAACTGGGCTGAGTTTGCGGAAAAACAATTTTACCAACTTAAGGCAAATGAAGAAGAATTAAACCGAATATTTATCAAGATTTATGGTCTTGAAGATGAGCTTACTCCTGAAGTGGATGAAAAAGATGTAACGGTAAGTAAAGCCGACAGGGAGCGGGACATTAAGTCATTTATCTCCTATGCAGTAGGCTGTATGCTGGGAAGGTATTCTCTTGACGTGGAAGGATTAGTTTATGCAGGAGGAGAGTGGAGCGATAAGTGGAAGATAGAAAACGGGCAATGGAAGGTTCGTAAGCTGACCAAGGATGAGGATAACAATATATTGGAAGATACTTGGGTTGACGCTACTTTTGCTCCTGTAGCTGACAACATAATCCCCATAACCGATGAAGAGTATTTTGAAGATGATATAGTTGCAAGATTTATTGAATTTTTAAAGGTGACTTTTGGAGAGGAAAAATTAGAAGAAAATCTCGACTATATAGCTGAAAGTATAGGGAAACGGGAGTCTGAAACTTCTCGCCAGGCACTGCGCCGCTACTTCTTAAAGGATTTTTATAAAGACCATGTTCAGATATATAAACAAAGGCCAATATACTGGCTGCTTGATTCGGGAAGGCAGGATGGGTTTAAAGCGCTTATATATATGCACAGGTATGATGAAAATACCATAGCCCGAGTTAGAATTGACTATCTTCATAAACTTCAGAGAAAATATGAGGATGAGATAAAAAGACTTGATGTAATCATAGATTCAAACCTATCACTGCGAGAAAAGAATAATGCCCGAAAGGCAAAGGAAAAGCTACAAAAACAGATACAGGAATGCCTTGAGTATGACCAAGTGATTGCCCATGTGGCAAATCAAAGGATAAAAATAGATCTGGATGACGGAGTAGTTGCAAATTATGCTAAGTTTCAAGGCATAGAGATACCACAAGGACAGGGAAAGAAACCATTAAAAGCAAACTTATTGGCAAAAATTTAAGCAGGTGATTAATTTG
>NZ_MPPE01000034.1:0-34673 GCF_001896645.1 Tepidanaerobacter sp. EBM-49 | reverse complement strand
GGCGATGTGGGGATATCGCATAGCTGTAATTGACGAGTTTTTAAATATTTTTGGGTCATATACTATGCCGGGGATATTAAGCAACATTAAAGAGGTGCCTATTGTATTTCATATTATTTCAGCAATAATAATGCTTGTTGCAGCAAAACTATTGTTTGACCGCAATAAATTGGAGAGAAGCGGCGAAACTCTAGAATTTGAGACAATAGAAACATTTTTCAAGTTTGGGGTGGCAGTGTGCACCTCCATGCTCGTTGGAGTAATAGTTACCGGATGTGCAGGAAGTTTTATATATTTCACAAATAATGTTCCCAGGATATTTACAATAATTGGCTATATCATAGGAATTTTTTTAGGATGGTTTGTAGCAAGTTACAGCATAAAAACAAACCGAGCGAAGGTATAAGAATAACGTGGCAAGATACTTACGACACTTGTTGTATTTAGAGACAAAAACAATCCGTCATCCAAGATAAGGCAAATCAGAAGTTTAAAATCTATGATATAATGGCAAAAGAATTACATATAAATATATAAGTAAAATAGAAATAAAAAAATATATGTTAGAGCCAAAATTTCATGGAAAAATATAAGATTTTGTGGGATAATTGTTGAGTGAAAAAGGTAAAATCTTTTGGAGGGGATAGCATGGAACGTGCAAGGGAAACAGTTATAATCCTTGATTTTGGTGGTAAATATGCCCAGATGGTGGCACGGCGAGTAAGAGAAGCTCAGGTTTATTGTGAATTACTACCATATTCAACTTCGCTGGAAAAAATATTAGAAAAGCAGCCCAAAGCAATTATTTTAGCCGGGGGGCCGATGAGCGTCTATAGTGAGAATGCACCTTTTTGCGATGAAAATATCTTTAGAAGCGATATCCCGGTCTTGGCTATAGGCTACGGAATGCAGCTAATGCTAAAGACCTTTGGTGCAAAAATCGAAGCATCTGGCAGCTGGGAAAGTGGTGTATCAGAACTTATTATAGACATGCCAAAGGGTTTATTTCAAGGCATCGATGGGAAGATAACAGTTGTAATGGACAGTGGCGATTTACCCAGTTCACTTCCCGAAGAATTCGAAGTGCTTGCACATACTAAGAAAACTCAGTTTGCAGCAATTGGAAACGGGAAAAACCTTTACGGCATTCAATTTCACCCTGAAGAAAGTTTGACTCAATGTGGACGTGAAATTTTAAATAACTTCTTATTTGGGATTGCAAAATGCAGTGGAACATGGTCTACCAAGGCTTTTATTGAAGAACAAGTAAATCTTATAAAAGAGAAGGTAGGAGATAAAAAAGCAATTTGCGCTCTTAGCGGCGGCATTGATTCATCAGTATCGGCAGTTTTAGTTCATAAAGCAATAGGTGACAATTTGACGTGCATTTTTGTAGATCACGGCCTTATGCGCAAAAACGAGCCGGAGCAAGTTATAAAGACATTCAGGGATAAGTTTCATATGAATCTTATAGCAATTAACGCATCTAAGCGCTTTCTTGATAAGCTTAAAGGTGTTACAGATCCCGAAATGAAACGAAAAATAGTTGGAGAAGAATTTATCAGGGTGTTTGAAGAAGAAGCATCGAAACTCGGAAAAATTGACTTTTTAGTTCAAGGAACAATATATCCTGACATAATTGAAAGCGTAAACCCAATAGCAGGAGCAGTTAAAAGCCATCACAATGTTGGCGGACTTCCAGAAAATGTAAACTTTGAATTAATAGAACCTCTAAAAGAACTTTTTAAAGATGAAGTACGAAAAATAGGGCTTGAATTGGGAATTCCCGAAGAGATAGTATATCGCCATCCATTCCCCGGGCCGGGGCTCGGAGTAAGAGTGTTGGGAGAAGTAACCGAAGAAAAACTCAATATAGTAAGAGAAGCCGATTTTATTGTAACTGATGAAATAAAAAAAGCGGGACTTTATAGAGAACTGTGGCAGGCCTTTGCAATCCTCCCGAACATTCAAAGCGTAGGTGTAACTGCAGACAAACGCACATATAAACATACTATTGCCGTAAGAGCAATAATAAGCGAAGATGCAATGACTGCCGAATGGGCAAAACTTCCCCATGATTTACTTGACAGAATTTCAAAAAGAATCACAAGTGAAGTAGAGGATGCAAACCGCGTAGTTTATGACATAACATCAAAGCCTCCGGCAACTATCGAGTGGGAATAATAATGAAAACCCTACAAGCCTTTATTCTGATAGGTTTGTAGGGTTTTAAATTACTTGCCATACTAAAAATTAAAAATGTAATATTTTTTGGGTCACAAAGCTGCGTATAAGCGGTTTTTAGATTTTTTGCAGGAAAAATTCATATTGACGCAGAAAAAAGACCTCACTATCCTTGCATGATGTTTAATAGAAAATTATAGAAATTCATGCTATAATGGTCATAGACAGGAGGAAGGGTGATGGATATGGCAGAAAAAGAAATCGGTGCTAATGGCACAGGGAATGATGAACAGCGGCCAAACGAAACTCATGAACCGAAGATTTATGAATCCGGCTATTTTTATCTGTCACAGCAAATAAACGATTTAAGAGACCGCATGGATGCAAAATTTGACAGAGTGGATGCAAAGTTTGAAGCAGTTCATAAAGAAATAAAAGATTTATCTGATAAAACCGATGCAAGGTTTGATAAAGTAGATGCAAAATTTGAGTCTATGAAAAAGGAAATGGATGCAAGGTTTGATAAAGTAGACGAAAAATTTGAGTCTATGAAAAAGGAAACCGATTTAAGATTTAACAAAGTAGAAGAAAGGTTCGACAAAGTAGAAGAAAGGTTCGACAAAGTAGAAGAAAGGTTTAATAAAGTAGACTCAAAGTTTGAGAAAGTAGAAGAAAGGTTCGACAAAGTAGATGCAAAGTTTAACAAAGTAGAAGAAAGGTTCGACAGGATAGAGGATAAATTTGACGCTTTAAATAAATGGGCTGTTGGTTCTGTGATAGCTGTATTAATCGGAACGATTAGTGTTATTATAACTTTATTGCTAAAATAACCTCTAAGGCAGGGTATACTACTTCAAAAGAAGGAATAGCTATGGAAGAAATAGTAAAAATCGCAACATTAGAGAACGAAATCGAAGCAAAGCTTTTAGATATAGTGTTGGTTGAGCGTAACATACCGCACTTTATCGGAACGTATCATGATGCCGCATATGACGGAATTTTTCAGCCGCAAAAGGGCTGGGGCTTTGTTGAAACTCCGGCATCTTATAAAAGCCAGGTACTGGAAATTCTATCTGATATAAGAAAAGGCGATGGCATCGAAAAATAAAAAAGCAAATTAAATATATAGCAAATACTATGCAGTATGTGCGCCTAAACTATTTTTGTAAGAGTTTGCACACATACTGCATATTCTTTACTTATAATTATCTAATTATTAAATATATTAAAACTTTAATTTTATGAAGGAATATTAAATAGTATAGCGAATATATATTAAGTATAACACATTTAGCTATTTTATATTAAATAGAATAGCATATTATATTCAGGAGGTATCACATGATAAACTCTAAAATAACTCTTTCAGTAATTAAAGCCGATGTAGGCGGTTTTGTTGGGCATGGTAGCGTACATCCGAAAATGTTGGAAAAAGCGGAGGAAATGTTAAAAGAGAAAGGAAAAGATTTGTTAGTAGATTGTTTTGTTACAAATGTCGGTGATGATATAAATCTTATAATGACACACAAAGAGGGCATAAACTCTGAAAAAATTCACACATTGGCTTGGGATACTTTTCTCAGCTGTACTGAAGTAGCAAAAAGCCTAAAAATGTATGGAGCAGGACAAGATCTCTTATCAGATGCATTTTCTGGTAATATGAAAGGCATGGGACCGGGAATTGCTGAGATGGAATTTGAGGAACGGCCAAGTGAGCCAATAGTGATTTTTATGGCGGATAAGACTGAACCGGGAGCTTGGAATCTGCCGCTTTATAAGATATTTGCTGACCCATTTAATACCATTGGGCTTGTGATAGATCCAAAAATGCATTCAGGCTTCCGATTTGAAGTTTTCGACCTTATAAAAGACAAAAAAGTAACTTTTGCCTGTCCTGAAGAGCTTTATGATTTACTGATTTTCTTGGGCGCATCTAATAGATATGTCGTAAAAAGCATTTATACCAAGGAAGGCGAGATAGCGGCCGTGTCTTCAACGCAAAAAATGAATCAAATGGCCGGCCGCTATGTAGGTAAAGACGATCCTGTGCTCATAGTTCGGTGTCAAAGCGGTTTGCCAGCTGTTGGAGAAGTCCTGGAACCTTTTGCAAATCCCCACTTGGTAGCAGGTTGGATGCGTGGTTCGCACTATGGGCCGCTTATGCCGGTATCACAAAAACAGGCGCTTCCTACCCGATTCGATGGTCCGCCTAGAGTAATTGCAATGGGCTTTCAGCTAGCCAACGGAAAACTCCATGGTCCACAAGACTTATTCGCAGACGTAGCCTTTGATATGGCTAGACAAAAGGCTCTCAAAGTTGCCGATTACATAAGACAGATGGGTCCATTTGAACCTCATAGATTGCCCCTTGACGAAATGGAATATACTACATTACCTGGTGTGATGGAAAAACTTAAAGGCAGATTTGAACAATGCTAAATTTTCATGAAAGCGCGGCTAACTAACGCCGTGCTTTTTATTTTTTATGCACTGAATACTTATTTATTTTGTTTTATGATAATATTAAGTATAAAGATTTATAATCTAAAAAGTATATGAAAAGTTGTGATCCTGTGAGAATGCCTATTAATATAATAAAGGTGGACAATAGTTTAGACTTTCAGGAAAAACTATTAAAAAAAGCTGATAATATTGTGGACTTAACAGGCTTTGATAAACTAAGATTTTGTAGCCAAAAAAGCAGACTTTTGGAAATTTCCAACCATTTAAAGAAACTGCCTAGAGGAATAAGCTTTTTAGGTTCAAGTGATTTTCACCATCTTTCCTTCTCGTTAATAAGCAATCTGCCTGAAAAAATTTCTCTGATTTTAATTGACCATCATTCTGATATGTACGAAACTTTTCCTCATCTGATAAGTTGTGGATCATGGCTTGCAGAGCTTATAAAAGAGGGCAAAATAGAAAAATGCATAATAGTCGGAGTAGATGCCGGAGATTTTGCAATAGAAAAATATAGTCTCAAAGAGAGCAATCTGCTCTTTATTACAGAAAATGAGCCAGAAAAACTCTTGATATCTAAAATTGCATCTCAATTATCAAGGATTGAAACCCCTGTTTATATAAGCATAGATAAAGATGTGCTCCGCCCGCAAGATGCCGCAACTGGTTGGGATCAAGGCACCATGAGCATAGCAGGGCTTAAACGCCTGATTTGTACTATAAAAAATAACACTTATGTTTTTGCAGTAGATATTTGCGGAGAATGGATGCTACCAGGAGATAAAATATTGCTTACAAATGAAGATATATGGCGAAATCGTCTTAACGAGGCCGCAAATCTAGAAATATTAAGGGCGTTGACAAGCTAATTTTACAAAAGGTGTGGATAAATTCCGTAAAGTGATTTATAATGCTATATACAACCTTTGCAATATCTTGGCCCTACTTGACGAAGTTGTTATCCGTTGCTAAAACCGTCTTATTATATTATAATGTATAAGATGAATTTCTTAAGATGTAAGGAAGGAGCAGGCAATGCAAAAGAAAACAAATAAACAGGCCTTTGTCAAAGTCGATTACCGACTTTTGTATAAAAAACGTATACTAGACTATTTAAAATCACTAAAGGACAAGGATCTTACGCTTTGGGAAATGGATGAAGCAATGGGAAAACTTTTCAACTTAGGAGACGAAACAGTAATACCTATTTGCCTTGCCAAGCTTAGAGAAAATGATGAAGAAATGGCCCCGATAGTTTGTTATGCTTTAGAATACGCCAACAATATAAGCGTGCTGGAGCCTTTACTTGAAATATTAATCATGACAGATGTTTCTGATCGCATAAAAGCAAGAATAATTGCTGTACTAGGACGTTATGGCGTAGATGCGGCAGATCTTCCTCTGGAATTTATTCTGAAAGATTTTGATAAAGTAGCCTCTGACTCTATGCTGGAAATGTTTGAAGACGTTCAGAAAGATCCGTTTTTGATTCCACATATATTAGATGATTTAAATGAATTCTCTCCCGAGATGCGAGCAGCATATATCAGAGATATGGGTGACTTAAGAGACGAAAGGTCTATATACTTACTTGAAATTATAGCATTTGCCGACGATTATCTTTTAGCACAGGAAGCCGTAAAAGCGCTTGGGAAAATTAAATCCGGAAAAGCGCTTTACGTGCTCTTTAAACTGGCTAACAAATCCAAGGATGATAAAATACGAAAATTAGCTTTTCGCGAAGCCCAGAGGCTCAGACTAAGCGGGGTAATTATGAGTTACTTTGAGCCATGGCAAAATCTAAAAAGACCTATAAAAGCATTTGTTTCTGCTATAGATGGTACAGGCAACAGGTCGATTTGGATGGTGTGGCAAGATCCGTTTAAATACAAAAAGCTAAGTTTTGTAAATTTGCTTGTTAATACCGAATTAGGCGTTGTTGATTGTTGGGGAGTATCAGATTTAACTGCCCGCGAATTTAACTCTTCTATAAATGATTTTTCAAAAACAACTTTTATTGAAAAGTGCGATTTCGATTATGTTGTGGCACTTTTAGGAGATGCCCTTTTAGTAAATCAAACAAAAGGCAGCCGAATTCCTTATCAGTTTTATTTTTGGAAATATCTTGTCGAGCTAAATGATATCATAAAATATGAAAGGTATCGCCCTAAATTTGAAACCTATGATTTAGAGGCTATTAAAAATGATGATGCTTGTTTGAAAAAAACTTTTGGTTTAATAGATTATGGCTACTTCGACGATTGGTTTGTAAGAGATCCTAGAGTCTGTGCTTATGCCAAAGAAAGCAAAGCAAAGCACATACGCCAGATGAGGAAACTGAGTTATCAAAAATCAGAAAATCTCTTTAGAAATTTTACCGAAGAGCTTATAGAACCAAACATAAATATAATAAAGCGGATGTTGGAGCTTTCTGCTGATTTCCTAGAAAGGTCAAACTGTCGAGACATTGCGAAATTGACCTTATGTGCATTTTTAAATATGGATATGAAGCCGCTCTGCTGCCATCCGTTTATTCAAGGTCTGATAATTGAGAGCTTAGTAATGGCCTTAAGCAATGTAAGGAGCGAGAGCAAAATTCGGTCTAATTTAAATAGGTTAAAATAAAAGAGAAGATAAACAACGAGGAGGTATAAAATGGGGAAAAATTTCTTATTTACTTCAGAATCAGTAACAGAGGGACACCCGGATAAAGTTTGTGATCAGATAGCTGATGCTATCCTTGATTCCATTATTGCAAATGATCCGCAGGCAAGAGTTGCTTGCGAAGTTGCTGCAACTACAGGTTTAGCGCTGGTTATTGGCGAAATTACTACGGATTGTTACGTTGATATTCCCAGTATTACTCGCGAAACTATAAGAGAAATAGGATATACGAGAGCAAAATTCGGTTTTGATTGCGATACCTGTGCGGTTATTACAAGCATAAAAGAGCAGTCCCCTGACATTGCCATGGGCGTTAACTGTGCTTATGAGGCGCGTGAAAAAGAAGGTGCTGCAGACGAACTTGAAAAAATCGGTGCCGGAGATCAGGGAATGATGTTTGGCTTTGCCGTAGATGAAACGCCGGAACTTATGCCGATGCCTATTTCTCTTGCACATAAACTAGCTCGCAAGTTAGCTGAAGTCAGGAAAAATGATGTGCTTCCTTTTCTAAGGCCCGACGGAAAGACTCAGGTAACGGTTCAATACGAAAATTCAAAACCTGTAAGGGTGGACAAAATAGTGGTCTCGGCGCAGCACAGTTCTTCGGTTAAGCTTTTAACCCTTCAAGAGGGAATTATAGAAGAAGTTATAAAAAAGATTATTCCAGCCCATCTTATGGACAATAAAACACAAATTTTTATTAATCCTACCGGCAGGTTTGTAGTCGGCGGGCCTCATGGAGATTCAGGCCTTACAGGCCGTAAAATCATAGTTGATACATATGGCGGCTACTCACGGCATGGCGGCGGTTCTTTTTCAGGAAAGGATCCGACTAAGGTAGACCGTTCTGCATCTTACGCTGCCCGTTACGTAGCTAAAAATATTGTAGGAGCAGGCCTTGCTTCTAAATGCGAGATTCAGCTGGCCTATGCAATAGGTGTTGCAAAACCGGTTTCTGTGATGATTGATACCTTTGGCACAGGCATTTTGCCGGATGAAGAGATAGAAAAGCTGGTTGTACAAAATTTTGATCTTCGCCCCGGAGCCATCATAAGAGACCTAGATTTGAGAAAACCAATCTATAAACAAGTTGCGGCATATGGACACTTTGGAAGAGAAGAATTAGATTTATCTTGGGAAAAATTAGATAAAGTTGACATATTAAAAGCACAAGCAAGCAGCCTTTAAAAAGGCTGCTTTTTACTCGATATATTTTAATCTACTTAGATTGGGGCCAAAATTAAACGTTAAATTATTATTGAAGCAGGGATATTCGTATATTTTAGCGAATATATACAGCAGACATAAACTATTTTATAAATTTTTGGAGTTTGCCATGAATAAATCAAAATTAAATGCAGAATATCTAAATAAAATACTAAATAACACCATTGAAACAATCGAGAAAAGTCAAAAAGAAATTTTTAGCATATTTGAGCATGCAAAGCAAGAATGCGAACGCTTGAAAAACGAACTTGCAGAGCTAAAGATTCAAGTAAAGGAAGTTATTGAAAGAGTAGACAATCTAGTAAAACTTGAGCGAGCTGCTAAATTTAAATTAATGACGGTAAGCCGAGATTTCGAAAAGTATTCGGAAGAAGACATTAAAGCTGCCTATGAAGAAGCGAAAAATATTCAAATACAACTTTCTATAGAGCGCCAAAAAGAGATACAGCTTAGAGAAAAGCGAAATGATCTTGAACGCAATTTAAGAAGTATGCTCAATATTTTGAATCAATCTGAGCATTTAGTAATGCAGCTAGGAGTAGCTTTAGGATTCTTAAAGGGCGATTTAAAGGAAATGTCGAGCCAACTGGCAGATATTAATGAGCGGCGAAGTCTGGCGGCTCAAATAATAAAGGCACAGGAAGAAGAGCGGCAGCGGGTAGCTCGAGATATCCACGATGGCCCGGCTCAAACGCTTGCAAATGTAGTTATACAGGCAGAAATTTGCGAAAGAGTTATGGAGAAAGACCTGAATGAAGCTAAAAAGGAACTTGAAAAACTCAAGGAGGTTGTAAGAGCATCTTTGCAGGAGCTTAGAAAAATTATTTTCAATTTAAGGCCGTCTTCTTTAGATGATTTAGGCTTAAGAGCCGCAATAAGCAGGTACTGCGAAGAATTTCAAGAGGAAACCGGGATAAGAACAGAGTTTCGGTTTTTTGGGGATAGAATGAGACTCAATCCCGATGTTGAAATTACTATTTTTAGGGTTTTGCAAGAAATACTTACAAATGTAAAGAAGCATTCTTGCGCAAAAAATTGTTATGTAAAGCTGGAGTTTAGCGATGGAAGAGTAAATCTTGCAGTAACAGACGACGGAATTGGCTTTGAGATAAATCAGGAAAATTCAAATAAGGAGTCACGGCAACATTTTGGCATTATGACAATAAAAGAACGAATTGCCCTGGTAGATGGTTCTTTCAATATTGAGTCTAAACCTGGTCAGGGGACAAAAGTATTTGTAAGTATTCCATTTGGCAACTAATTATGGAGGAGTGTTTGTTTTTGGAAAAAATTACTGTTATATTAGCTGACGACCATGTTTTGATGAGAAAAGGCCTAAAAAAAATTTTGGAGATGGAAGATGATATCGAGGTAATAGATGAAGCTTCTGACGGCCTTGAAGCTGTTGAAAAAGTTATTACTAGAAAGCCACAAGTGCTTCTTTTGGATATAAATATGCCTAAGCTAAACGGGATAGAAGTGACAAAATCATTAAAGGAAAAAAACTCGACTTCCCAAATAGTTATTTTGACAATATATGATGACAAGGAGTATCTTCTTGAATTGCTAAAGTTAGGGATATCAGGATACGTCCTTAAAGACATAGAGCCTCAAGGCCTCATTTCAGCCGTGCGAAGCGCCAGCCGAGGTGAAACTTACATACAGCCAAACTTGACAAGGGCGCTAGTGGCAGAATACAATCGTTTAACACAGCCATTATCAAATCATGATCTTAAAAGAAATCTTACAGCAAGAGAAAGAGAAGTTTTAATACATATATCCAAAGGAATGAGCAATAGAGAAATATCTGCCGCTCTTGGTATAAGCGAGAAAACAGTAAAAAACCACGTAAGTAGCATTTTGCACAAATTGGATCTTATGGACAGAACCCAAGCAGCTGTCTTTGCTATAAAAAACGGTCTTGTTTAGGCTACTGTATATACAGAGATATAGGCCTAAAAGCCTAATAAAATAGGGCAACAGAGATATACCAATTTTTGCTAATTAAGCTTATAATAAAAACATGAAAGCCCTATTTCTTCTTAAATGATTTACCCTTAGTTTTAAGCCCCCCTTCTTTCATGGCGAGGCCCTGAAAGCAAGGGTCTTTTTTTATCTCAATTAAAACATTTTAAAAGCCGGCCTTTTATGACGTTGATTTTCCGGTAGTTGCAGGTATATTCAAAAAATGCTAAAATAAACCAGAGGCTGAGAATAAGCAGCATTTACGTAAAAACATTTTGGAGTGCAGTCAATGATCGAATTAAGTGGTATAGTTGAGAGAATTACATATTACAACGAGAAAGACGGCTTTTCCGTTATAAAATTTTCCGTAAACGATAACGAGGATTATAAAGATGAAACAGTTACGGCAGTGGGATATTTTCATTGCCTTGAAACAGGAGAGAGGCTAAAGCTGAAGGGGGATTGGATACTTCATAAAGATTACGGTTACCAGTTTAAAACTGAATTTTATGAGGTAATTACGCCGGCTACAATAAATGACATAGAAAAATATTTAGCCTCCGGAGCAATTAAGGGGATAGGTCCTGCTACGGCTAAAAGGATCGTCGATGAATTTGGCGAAAAAACCCTTGAGATCTTGAATAGTTATCCTGATGAACTTTTAAAAATTCCCGGTATTGGTGAAAAAAAATTGAATATGATAACTAAATCCTATGAAGAACAACGGGAAATTCGGGATATTATGCTGTTTTTACAGCAATATGGTATTGGACCGGCTGTAGCCGTAAAGATATATAAAAAATATAAGGAGAAAGCAACTCAGGTTTTAAAGGAAAATCCGTATCGTCTGGCTGACGAAGTAGAGGGTATAGGTTTTAAAACAGCTGATTACATTGCTCAAAAGATGGGCATAGAAAATAACTCTATGGAGCGCTTAGAAGCAGGTTTAAAATATACATTGCTCAAGGCAGCTGATGAAGGCCATGTCTTTCTTCCTGCCGATAAACTGCTTTATAAAACCTCAGAATTATTGGGAGTTGAAAGTGAACTTTTAAATCAGCCGCTTTTAGCATTAGAAGAAAAAGAAGAAATTGTTATCGATAGAAGCTGGGGTAGCAGTGAGGTATACCTGGCTGCTTTTTATTATTTGGAAAAATCTATAGCGCGTAAACTTTTTTTACTTGCCCAAATGATAGACAAACCCCTTGAAATAACGGACGAAACTATAAATGAAATAGAAAAGTTGTGCAAAATCCAACTTGCCAAGCGCCAGCGCGAAGCCTTGGAAAAAGCTGCACAAAATGGCGTAATTGTAATAACAGGGGGGCCTGGAACAGGAAAGACTACTACAATTCAGAGCTTACTTAAGTTCTTTGAAAAACACAAACTTAAAGCAGCCCTTGCTGCGCCTACAGGCAGAGCTGCAAAACGCATGGCAGAAGCTACCGGTAAAGAAGCAAAAACAATCCACAGGTTACTTGAATATAATGCATTTGAACATGGTGCCATGGCCTTTGGGAAAAATCAGGAAAGTCTTTTGGAGGAAGACGTAATTATAGTTGATGAAATGTCAATGGTAGACATAACTCTTATGTATCATCTGCTGTCTGCCGTAAAACCGGGAGCCCGCCTTATCTTAGTAGGAGATAAAGACCAGCTTCCATCGGTGGGACCGGGCAGTGTTTTAAAAGAAATTATTGAAAGTGATAAGATTTCGACAGTAGTCCTAGATGAGATATTTAGACAGGCACAGGAAAGCATGATCGTTGTAAATGCCCATAGGATAAATAAGGGGTATTTTCCGTATCTTAACGTAAAAGACAAAGATTTCTTTTTTGAACAGGTGCTTTCCCCTGAGGACATTTTAGAGACAATACTTGAAATGGTTAAAGAAAGACTTCCTAACTATGGAAATTTCGATCCTTTTGAGGATATTCAAATTCTGACACCAATGAAAAAAGGCATTGTGGGCGTAATAAATTTAAATGAGCGCCTGCAGCATATTTTAAATCCGCCTTCTACCTCCAAAAAAGAATGCAAATACCATGGACAGCTTTTTCGGGAAGGCGATAAGGTTATGCAGATTAAAAACAATTATGAGAAAGAGGTTTTCAACGGCGATTTAGGCCGCATAACGAATATTGATGAGGATGATGATATAGTTACTGTTACATTTCAGGATATTCAACAAGAAAAGAATGTAACATATTGCGGACAGGAAATTGAAGAGTTGAATCTTGCATATGCCCTTTCCGTCCACAAGAGCCAGGGGAGTGAATTTCCGGCGGTTATAATACCGATAACTACGTCCCACTATGTAATGCTTCAGCGAAATCTATTGTATACAGCGGTTACGAGAGCTAAAAGATTGCTTGTGTTGGTAGGCAGCAAACAGGCCTTGACACTATCTATACAAAATAACAGAGCACTAAAACGTTATGGACATTTGAGCGATAGGATAATTGAAGAATTTTCCTGCGGAATATATCCTACATAAAAATGAAGGAGCAAATAAATGCTAGAACAAAAAATAGATCGGCTAAAAGATGAAATTCAAGCATTAAAGCGCTTAGCGGTTGCGTTTTCAGGTGGCACAGACAGCGCCTTTTTACTAAGGATGTGCACAGATACGCTTGGAAAAAATAATGTGCTTGCAATAACTGCTGATTTTGAAGGGCTTTCAAAAAAAGATTTGGAAGAGTCTCGAAGATTCACAAAAGAACTTGGCTTGCAACATAAAATTGTCAAATTAACCGTTTTAGATATTCCTGATGTTGCAAATAACCCGCCGAATCGCTGCTATTACTGCAAGAAAAAGCTCTTATCAGTTATAATTTCTGCTGCAAGCAGTAGAGGTTATGATAACGTAGTAGAAGGTTCTAATATAAGCGATACAGCAGATTTCAGGCCTGGTATGAAGGCTATTGAGGAGATTGGAATTAAAAGCCCGTTAAAGTCAGCCGGTTTAACAAAGGAAGAAATTCGCGAAGCTTCAAAAAAACTAAAGCTTTCTACATGGAACAAACCTTCTGCTGCCTGCCTCTTTTCGAGAATTCCTTATGGTGAAAAGATTACTTTAGAAAAAATAAAAAGAGTCTCGGATGCAGAAGAAATATTGAGCGCTGAAGGCTTTGGGCAATTCCGCGTTCGCAGTCATGGGGATTTGGCACGAATAGAAGTGCTGCCCGAAGAAATAAACAAGTTTTTAGAAAGAAATTTTCGTGATAAAATAACTCATGAGTTTCGACGGCTCGGCTTTAAATATGTAACAATAGATCTTGACGGATATAGAATCGGAAGCATGAATGATGAGCTAAAAGAGGAGGACAAGCTATTTTGGAAGAAAAATTAAGGGAGTTATTAGAAAAGCTAAGGACAGGCAAACTTACAACCGAAGATGTGATGCTTAAGCTAAAAAAGTTACCATATGAAAATTTAGATTTTGCCAAAATCGACAACCATAGAGCGCTAAGGCGCGGAATACCTGAAGTAATATACTGCCAAGGTAAAACCACATCTCAAGTTGTAGAAATAGCAAGACATATGGCAAAAAACGGAAGTAATGTGATCGGCACGCGAGCAGATCTTAAAACCTTTCACGATGTCCAAATGATTGCACCTGATGCAAAATATTATGAGGATGCGCGAATTTTTGCCATTATAAGGGAAAAAGTACCCCAAAATACAGGCACAATCGCGGTTGTAACAGCAGGCACATCCGATATACCTGTTGCAGAAGAGGCTGCTGTAACTGCGGAACTTTTTGGAAACCCGGTAGAAAGACTTTATGATGTGGGAGTAGCTGGCATACATCGGTTGCTTATGAACGTGAATGCACTTCAATCAGCTACTGTTATAGTGGTTGTAGCCGGAATGGAAGGGGCACTGGCTAGTGTAGTCGGAGGCCTTGTAGATAAACCTGTAGTTGCTGTTCCAACAAGTGTTGGATATGGAGCAAATTTCGGAGGACTTTCCGCTCTTCTTGCAATGCTCAACAGCTGTGCAGGCGGAATTTCTGTAGTAAACATCGATAACGGTTTTGGTGCTGCTTATGTAGCCCACCAAATTAATCGGCTGGCCAACAAGGAGGAATAAATGTGTCAATTTTGTACCTGGACTGTTTTTCAGGCATAAGTGGTGATATGTTTTTAGGAGCTATGCTGGATTTAGGCCTCGATCAGGAAAGATTTTTAAGACAACTCCAGACTCTTCCTTTAAATGACGAATATAGCATAGAAATAAAAAAGGGAATAAAAGGTGGGATTACAGGAACTGATGTTGTAGTAAAAACTCATGAACACCACCCCCACAGAAATCTTTTAGATATATATGCGATAATCGATGGCAGCGCATTAGAGTATGATATAAAACAAAAGAGCAAGCAAGCTTTTTATAAATTGGCTAAAGCAGAGGGTAAGGTTCATGGAAAACCTCCTGAGGAAATTCATTTTCACGAAGTAGGAGCCATCGATTCAATAGTCGATATAGTAGGAGCATGTACACTTATAAGTATGCTAAATCCCACGAAGGTTTATGCGTCTCACATAAATGTAGGATCAGGGACGGTTAATTGTGCCCATGGTATCTTACCTGTGCCCGCACCGGCTACTTTAGAACTTTTAGAAGGCATCCCTATATATTCTGGAGAAGAAGCAGGGGAATTTACAACACCTACAGGTGCTCTTATTTTAAATATATTTGTAGATAAATTTGGCAGCATGCCCTTAGGGATTCCTGAGAAAATCGGCTATGGGCTCGGAAAAGCCGAAAGAAAGTCTCCAAATGTTTTAAGAGCAGTGCTGCTAAAGGAACTTGACCGAATGGAAAGCGAGTATGCGGAGGGCTTGGAAAGAGATGCCGTAGCTATATTAGAATCTAATATAGACGACATGAACCCTCAATTATATGAAGCCATTATAGAAAGGCTTTTTCAGGAAGGAGCGTTAGATGTATTTTTAACGCCGATAATAATGAAAAAAAGCAGGCCGGCCGTAAAACTTACGTGTCTTTGCGCGCCAAATAAGAAACAGCATTTATCTCAGATAATACTTAAAGAAACCACGACTTTAGGAGTAAGAGAATTACTTGCAGGTCGTATAAAGCTTTCCAGAAAAATAGAAGAGATAAATACCCCTTTAGGGAATCTTAAAGTTAAAATAGCTAAAATCGGCGATGAAACAATAAAAGCTGCACCTGAGTATGAAGATATGAAGATTCTTGCAAAAAACAACAATATACCTTTACTAAAAGCCTATGAAATTGTAAAGCGATATTTGACAGTCTAAAGAGCTAATTCTTGTAAAGCATAAATTATAATGCTATACTGTTTTAAGCGATTAAATTTTTTGTCCAGCACTATTTACTTGAGATAGGAGTGTTTTTATGTCAAACAACGTAAGAGTAAGATTTGCACCGAGCCCCACTGGAAGTTTGCATATCGGTGGCGCACGGACAGCGCTTTTTAACTTGCTTTATGCAAGACATAATAATGGAGTTTTTGTGTTAAGAATAGAGGATACTGATACAGAGCGATCTACAGAAGAATCTGTCAATCAGATTATACGTTCATTAAAATGGTTGGGCCTGGATTGGGACGAAGGGCCTGAAAAAGGTGGACCTTTTGGACCTTATTTTCAGTCAAAGCGCCTTGACATTTATAAAAAAGAGGTTGATAGACTTCTTGCAGAAGGAAAAGCATATTATTGCTACTGCACGCCTGAAGAACTTGCCGAAAGAAGAGAGGCTGCGCTTAAAGCCGGAAGGCCTCCCAGATACGATGGTCGCTGCCGAAACCTTACCCCGGAAGAAAGAAAAAAATTTGAAGATGAAGGAAGAGCTTATACAATAAGACTAAAAATGCCGGAAAAAGGTCAGACAGTAGTCGAAGATCTAATTCGCGGCACAGTAGTATTTGACAATTCCACCTTAGATGATTTAATAATTGTAAAATCCAATGGTATTCCTACATATAATTTTGCTTGTGTAGTGGATGATAACGCAATGAAGATAAGTCATGTTATAAGAGCAGAGGAACATCTTTCGAATACTCCTAAACAAATACAAACGTATCTTGCTTTAGGATACAAACTTCCCCAGTTTGCTCACTTACCCATGATACTAGCACCTGATCGCAGTAAACTTAGTAAACGACATGGAGCAACATCAGTAGAAGAATTCAGAGACCAAGGATATCTTGCACAAGCGATTATAAACTATCTGACACTGCTGGGTTGGTCGCCGGAAGGAACAGAAGAAATCTTTGGTATGGATAAAGCAATAAAAGAATTTACCTTAGAAAGAGTTAATAAGACAGCTGCAATTTATGACGTGAAAAAGCTTGCGTGGATAAACGGCCATTATATGAGAGAACTCGATTTAGATTATATAACAGAGCAAACAATACCATTTATGATTAATAAGGGTATTATTACTGAAGAATATGCTAAAAACAATTTTGAATACATTAAAAAGACAGTTGAAATCTCCAGAGACAGAGCCAAAACCTTAGATGAACTGGCGGACGGTATAGCTTTTTTCTTCAAAGATATAACCGAGTATGATGAAAAGGGTGTTAGAAAACATTTTACAAAAGAAAACGCTGCGAAGCTTTTAATGCTGGGTGCAGAGGCATTAGAAAAACTAGAAGATTTTACTCATGATAAAACAGAAGAAGCTTTAAGAAGTATAACCGATGAAATGGGTCTTAAAGCCTCAGAGATAATACACCCTACAAGGCTTGCCATTACCGGCAGAACTGTAGGGCCGGGTCTTTTTGACATAATCGTCCTTTTGGGCAAAGAAAAGACCGTAGAGCGTATGAGAAAAGCTGCAGAATGGATTAGCAACAAGAGCAATTAGTTTATTTTTTCACCTGGATGAAATAATTAAAAAATTGACCGATGCATAATGCATAAAAGCCCCGAAAAAAATCTAAAACTATTATATTAATAACCTAGTGACAAAAAACCATCTTATCTGCATGGTTTTATTTATAAGAGTAAATACAAATTTTTCAAGCAGCCGCTTTGAAACATAAGCTGTGCTGCTTTTTTGTCTTAAATGGCATCGTAAATAGATTAATGTGTAATGATATTTGTAGAAAAGTATGATATTATTTGATGTAGTGCAATCATAGAGTTGTTAAGACTTAAAAGCAATGAGGTGTAGACTTGAAGCCTACTAAAGTGATTATTTCTTTGATTATACTGACCCTAGCTGCAATGATGCCGTGGATAATCAAAGAAAAAACTGAGTTTTCTCCACCCTTGACAGAAAGTGCAGAATCAGAAAATATCATATGGGAAAAACCGGAAATTGGTATATTGCAAGAGATTGAACCAAAACCATTAAGTAAGTTTCCAAGTAAGATAACCGTCTTAAAAGCCAATGAAATAACAGCCATTAATATCAGAGAGCTGCCGTCTTCAGATTCCAAAAGCTTAGGTGTAGTCTATGGAGACTTGGTAAATGTAGAAATTATAAAAAATTTGGATAATGGATATACAGAAGTGAAATGCAGAGACTATAGAACAATGAAACCAATTTGTGGTTTTGTTCCCACAGAATACATACAGGAAGTTGATTTAAATGAAAAATTTGGGGTAATAGTTGATTTAAGCGAACAAAAGGTAGATATTTACGAAAATGATAAAATTATTAAAACTTTTTCCTGTTCAACCGGTCTAGATGAAAATAATTGCAGCACCCCTGAAGGCTTATATCGTATAGGTGAAAGAGGAGATTCTTTTTATAGTCCTAATTACAAACAAGTTGGCTACTATTGGGTAAGATTTAACAACAACTATTTATTCCACAGCGTTCCCTTTGATGAAAATAAAAAGATTATTGAAGAAGAGGCAGAAAAACTAGGTCAAAAAGCATCTCACGGATGTATACGTCTTTCCCTTGATGATGCCCTATGGTTTTATAATAGCATGCCTCGGGGAACTCCGGTCATAATCACGGATTAAACCATTTTTTATAGAAGCTCTCATCAAGAGCTTCATATTTTTTATCTTTAAGGAATTCTTCAAACTCCCTAAGCGTGACATTTTTATATTTAAAGGTTTCGCAGTAAGACCTAAAAAAGTCCAATAAATTCTCTTTGCCGATTTGATTTCTTAAATCATCATAAAACAGCACGCCGCCAATATATACAGTAGAAAAATAATCTTGCTGACTTTTAAAAGCCGGAAGGGGGTCTAACATGTGTGAGCGGTTTTTTATAACAAAATCTTTTGAGCCTATTACAAATTTTTCAAAGTAGGAATCTTTGCCGGGAGCTCCGTAGCGATTTTCAAAATAGTATAGAGTGGAAAATTCAGTGATTCCTTCATCTAACCAGGGTTCGGTTATTTGGTTACTTCCTACTAAGTTATACCACCATTGGTGAGCTACTTCATGGGCGGTGGACCTTTCAAGGGAAAGATTTGAAATATTTGATTGAGTATATTTCGCATTATCCATCATTATAAAAGTAGGAAACTCCATTCCTCCCGGATAATAATTGGCTTCGGCTATTCGAAGCTCCGGGTATGGGTATTTGCCAAAAGATTCATTGAAGATTCCCAAGGCATATTTTGCGATATTCAGTGCCATAAATCCGCCTTCCTTATCTTCCGGATAAAAATAAGATGTTATAATTATCCCATCGATTTCGTCAGATGAGGTCTGATAGTTGTTGCTTATAGCTGCGCCGAATTCTCGAATGTTGTCTATAGAGTAAATATAAACAACTTTATTACTTCGAACTTCATTTTTTTCCAAAGAGCCGGAAGCCGCAACAACAAAATCTTTAGGTACTGTTATGCTTACCTTGTAATCGGCCATATCACTGTAAGTGCAGTCACCGATAGCGTAATGCTTTTCCAAACTCCATTTTCCACCGTTATTTACCGCAAGAATCGGGTACCAGTTACCCAATGATACAGTTATTTTATCATTTCCAAATGTCTGGTATCCAAAGCGAAAGCGCGCTTTTGGTATAGTAACTTCAAATTGCATATGTAAGTTTGAGAAATTGCCGGCAGATATAGGTTCGGCTAGAAATAATTTCAGTATTTCGCCGCCTTCTTCAAAAGACCATTTAATATCTTTATCTTTCTGCTTAACTTGCTTTATCTGGATGGCGCCATAGCTAAATCCTTCCGGAAAAACGCGGGAAAGGTCGCCTTTAAAAAAAGGAACTCTGGAAGGACTGGAAAAAATATTAGGATAAAGATGAAAATAAAGTATGTCATATACCTTTTCTGTTTTATTTACGCAAGTAAAGTCCATGACAGCTTTTATTTTATCTTTTCCGTCATATTCAGCATCGATAGCATATATATTCCTTTCGGGAATTGCTTGAGCAGAGTAAGTTTCTTGAGATTTATCTGGCACTTGGCTTAAAGGAGACTGCGTCATAGAAAGCATAAAAATATTTTTTGCAAATAAGAATATCAAAAACAAAGCAATTATTACCAAAGCAAATGCAACAAATTTTTTCAAATCAAAATCCCCCTGAGGATTAAAATCAATTTACGTTTCCATATATTTCATATTATACTCATTTCTATGCAAAAATACTAAATCCTTCTAAGCTGAAAGAAAAAACTACATATATTTCTAAACTAAAAAACTATGTATCTCAAAATTTAAGTAGAAAAACTGCCTTTACTACAAGGCATGGTTACTTCTGCAAAGCTACACAAAGTGGCTTTGTATGAGCACTACCTAAATTAGCTTTGTAAGTAAAGCGTATCTAATAAAAAGCTCTGCTAAGTGGAATTTTAGCAGAGCTTGATTGTTCGTCCGGCATGTTTACGATGGGTCAAAAGAAACCCCATCGCCTAACCAGCGGGAAGATAACCCGTACTCGATTTACTGTCATTTTGAGCGCTAGAAAAAATATTTTCTATTTACCTAATGTCACTGCTATAAGGAAGAAATACTTTCAGGAGCCTTTCCGCTGCAACCCAAGACATCTCTCATCTTATGTATTACCATTTGCTTTATCGCTTCCCGGCCGGGTCCTAAATATTGGCGAGGGTCAAAATGAGATGGATTTTCTGCCAAATACTTTCTAATAGATGCAGTCATGGCAAGACGTAAATCCGTATCTATATTTATCTTGCAAACACCCATTTCAGCTGCTTTTCTAAGCATATCTTCCGGTACTCCCTTTGCACCGGGAATCTGGCCACCATATTTATTGCAAATCTCAACAAATTCTTGCGGTACAGATGAGGCACCGTGCAAAACAAGTGGGAAATTAGGCAACATGCTAGAGATTTTTTCCAGGCGCTCAAAATCAAGCCTAGGTTCTCCTTTAAACTTATAGGCTCCATGGCTTGTGCCGATAGCAATTGCAAGGGAGTCCACACCTGTGCGCTCTACGAATTCTACTGCTTCATCCGGATCGGTAAAAGCGGCATCTCGTTCTGATACGCTTACAGCATCTTCAATCCCTGAAAGCCTGCCTAGCTCAGCTTCCACCACAACTCCTTTTGAATGGGCATAATCCACAACTTTTTTTGTAAGTGCAATATTTTCTTCAAAAGGATATTTTGAACCGTCAATCATTACTGAAGTAAAGCCATCGTCGACGCAAGCCTTACATATTTCAAAACTGTCACCGTGGTCTAGATGAAGGACTATTGGCAGACCACTGTATTCGACCGCTGCTTCCACTAACTTTTTAAGATAGACCGGCTGGGCATATTTTCTAGCGCCGGCAGATACCTGCAAGATAAGAGGAGCATTTTCCTCCTTGCCTGCCTCAACAATACCCTGTATTATTTCCATATTGTTGACATTAAATGCGCCTATGGCATACCCGCCTTTATACGCCTTCTTAAACATTTCTTTTGATGTTACCAATGGCATAAGCTACACTCCTTCTGCTAAATTACTACAAGTATATTACAAAAAACAAAAAAATTAAAGGCTGAGGTTATCCAATCGATAAATTCAGTGCTGAAATTAGTTTTATTAACCTGCTGATAATTGCTTTTTAAATTAGATAATTGTTTTTAGGTATGATAAAATAGAGTCATCATGGGTGGGAGGGTTTTTCTTGTTCAAGAGTCAAATTAGCTCAACTTACCATCAGGCCAAAAGATACAGACAAATAATGAATGTATTGATAAAATATGGATTTGGTTACCTTGTCGAAAAAGTCGGCATAATTATACCTAAAGGATTTAAACAAAAAAACATAGATCCTTCCGGCAAACTGACAACGCCGCAAAAGATTGTTATGATGCTAGAAGAACTTGGCCCTACCTTTGTAAAGCTTGGACAGGTTTTAAGTACTCGACCTGACTTGCTTCCGCCAGATTATATAAAAGAACTTAAAAAGTTGCAAGACAATGTTGCACCTTTTGATTTTAATGAGGCAAAAGCTGAAATTGAAGAAGAACTTGGCGGCAATATGAGAAATATATTTTTAGTTATTGATAAAGAACCATTGGCCGCTGCTTCGATTGGACAAGTCCACAAAGCGGTTCTGAAAAATGGTGATGAGGTTGTTATTAAAATTCGAAGGCCAGGGATAGAAGAAATAGTGAACGCTGATTTGGAAATTATGCTTAATCTTGCACGATTGGTAGAAAAGCATATTCCAGAAGCGAAAATATATGATCCGGTTGGTAAAATTGAGGAATTTGCAGATGCAATGCATAAGGAATTAGATTTTACAAGAGAAGGTTACAATATAGATAAGTTCCGGCAAAATTTTAAAGACGATGAGACAATTTATGTTCCAAAAGTTTATTGGGAAGCCACATCTAAGAAGATATTAACATTGGAATATATTCGTGGATATAAGATAAGTGAACTGGATAGTGCATCAGAAAACAATTTAGATAAAAGAAAGATTGCTGAAAACGGCGCAAGAGCCATGATGAAGCAAATATTCATACATGGATTTTTTCATGCCGATCCGCACCCTGGCAATATAATAATAAGGCCTGACGGTAAGATAGTGTTCATAGACTTTGGCATAGTCGGGCGAATTGATAAATATACCAAAGATAAGATTGCGGACTTAATGATTGGGATAATAAATAAAGACGTCAAAAAAATTACTGATGTGCTTCTTGAAATTAGTCAGTCTGAACAAGAGCCGGATATTTCGAAAATAGAGTTGGATATTGAGGATTTACTTGACCGATATTATGGAAAAGAGTTAAAAGACGTAAATGCATCAGAACTTTTAAACGAGGTTTTTATTATTGTTGCAAAATATAAGATAATTTTACCGTCAAACTTCACCCTTCTTTTAAAAGCAATCATGACAATAGAAGGTGTGGGGCTTGAGCTATGTCCCGATTTTAACATATTTGAAACCGCAAAACCTTTTGCAAAAAGGCTCCTTCGGCAACGTTACAGCCCTGAGTATTTAGCACAGAGTGCAGTTTCGACAATGCAAGAATTTAATAAATCCCTTATGCTTATCCCAAAGCTTATTAATGGATTATATCAGCGCACAAAAATTAACAGTATCAAAATCGATTTTGATACCCCGGGAACCTCAAAGGTTATTATCGAACTTCATAAAATGGTAAATCGATTAGTTTTTAGCCTGATAGTGGCTGCATTAATAATTGGCTCATCCCTTATAATTCAGGCAAATGTTGGGCCGTTTTTCTATAATTATCCTTTGCTTGGAGTTGCAGGATTTATTATTGCAGGTTTTCTGGGGGTTTGGCTCATTATTTCTATACTTCGCACAGGCAGAATGTAAAAAATATTTGGAGGCATGAAAATGAGAAGAATTTCTAGATTATCAATTCTTTTAATAGCATTAGCGGCTGTTTTGGTATTTAGTATCAATGTTAAAGCAGATGTAGCAGAGCCTGGTTCTGAAGCTGATCCGGTAGTTACAAAAAGTTATGTAGACAAAGTCTTGGCTGATTTAAAGCAGTATGTTGATTCTAAAAGCGGTAATTCTGCCAGCCTAGAAATAGTTTATATGGAAAAGGGGCAGCACATTTTAGGTGATAAAGGCACCGAAATGATTTTAAGAAGCGGAATTGCAACTGCCGTAGACAGTGGCAACGGAGGTCTGGCAGATGTTACACAAGGAAAAGATATAGTAAATGGCGAGAATATATCCCAAAACCATCTTCTTATTGTTCCAAGAGAGGACGGCCGAGGGATGAAGGCAGAGAATGATAATGTTGTAGTGCTTGTCAGAGGAAATTACACATTAGAGCAGTAAACTTTACTTTACTTTATTATGATGGTATACTTTTTTTAGCAAATTCCTCGGAGAGAGAGGCTATTTTAATGGAGAAACTTACGGTATTATTGGCTTTGATGGCTCTTGATGCCGGCGGAGCCGAAACTCATGTTATTTCTCTGGCCAAACAATTAAAAAAACGAGGGGTCGAAGTTATCGTTGCTTCCCACGGAGGCAAATTGACTGAATTCCTGGAGAGCAATGACATAAAGCATTATACTTTGCCGCTGGACAAAAAATCTCCGATGGCTTTAGCGTCTTCTATAAAAGGATTGACGGCTATTGTAAAAAAACATAAGGTTGATATAATTCATGCCCATGCGCGTATACCGGCCTGGGTATCTCAGTGGGTAAGCGTCCTAACGGGTTGTCCATATATAACTACATCTCACGGAATTTATTCTACGGGATGGGGTATGGGACTAATCAGTGCCTGGGGCCAAAAGGTTATTGCAGTCAGCGAAGATGTGAAAAAACATTTAATTGCAGGATTTAAAGTTAATCCGGATAAAATTTTTGTAATACCCAACGGCATTGACTTAGAACAATTTGACCCTAGTATTGATTCGTCGCCTGTGGAAAAACAATTAGGGCTGAAACATGAGGATTTAAAAATCGTATATATCAGCCGTCTAATGGGAGCCCGCGGCGAAATTGCATTAAGGCTTATAAAAGCCCTTCCTCAAATAAAAGATAGTTTCCCAAACGTAAAACTGATAGTCGTAGGGGAAGGGGACAAATATGAATCAATTGCAAAGATGGCCAATCAATATAACGAAAAAGCCCCAGAAAACAGTGTCATTGTTACAGGCGCAAGGCTTGATACTCCGCAAATTATGAATATGGCAGATGTGGCAGTAGGAGTGGGGAGAGTGGCCTTAGAAGCTATGGCAATGGAAAAACCTGTTATAATAGCGGGTGAAGCGGGATTTATGGGGATTTTGAAACCTGAAAACTTTGAGCTGGCTAAAAAACATAATTTTAGTGGCAGGGGTTCAAGCATGACAACAGATTCAGAAAATATTGCTTCCGCAATAAAAACACTGCTGAGCGATGAACAGCTTCGGAAAAGGTTGGGAAGTTTTGGAAGAGAAGAAGTTGCAAAATATTTTTCAATTGAAAGCATGACTAATCAGGTATTAAAAATTTATTATCAACTAATTGAGGAGGAAAAAAATGCACATAATAGATAACAAGGGCAGGATTTTTGGCCTGATAAATATCATAGATTTGCTCGTTATTTTGGTTATCCTGGCGGTTGTAGCAAGATTTGGCACAAAGATACATCAAAGTTCTGTAGGCTCTCAAGCAAAGGATATTGAGGCAGTGCTGTATGTCAAAGAAGTAAAAGATGCTACTGCAGATGTTATTAAAGTAGGGGATACAGTAAAAGAGACAAAAACCAATGGTGTTTTAGGAAAGGTTACCAATGTAGAAGTAAAACCTTCAGAAACATTAGTAGAAACTGCTGATGGGCGTATTGTTGTATATCCGAATCCGGTGTTGAAAGATGTTTATATTACAGTAAAGGGAACAGGTTCTGTAAATGAAAATGCAATCGTTCTTGGCAGCAACGAAATCCGCATTGGAACATCTTTGCAAATCAAGACAAATATTTACTCTGTAACATCAACTGTAATGGAAATAAATTTCTAGCAAAACAGGTTTGATTACTATCTCTAGGAGTAAATATACAGAAATCGTTGATTTTTAGAGGGCTTAAAGGAGGCTTGTAGGTGGAAAACAGTTTAAGCTCCTTAATACAAAATAGTATAATAATTAATATACTTAAACGTCTTTTTCAATCATCTTTGTATGAGAACAGCTCTTTTTATAAAGCTCTGCGAAAGTTGGGCGATGTTGTTTTAAAGGCATTTAGAAACAGTGGATTAAGGGCAATTTTTACATATAGAAATTGGGATAATGAAGCTATTGAAAATAGTAAAATTATATCTCCGGTCTTAAGACTAAGCCATCCGATTAATACACTTATAGACCTAGCTAACGATGCAATAAAAAGCAGCTTTTTAGTAGAAACTGTTCTTAAGGCAATTAATACCTTTATTCAGACTCCGCTTATTGCAACAGCTTATATTTTTTTGCCCTCTAGTTTTGCTGTTTTGGCTTTAAAAGTTTTTTTAGAAGGACTTGCGGTTAAAACGCTTGTATCCCAAATACTGTTTCTGTGCGCCATATTTTTTATTCTTTATTCTACCGCATCTTTAGATTCCATTTTGGGCTCTAGTATCATCTATAAGGTAGTTGATTGGATTTTTGATACAAATGATAAGCGCATACCAGAAAATCAGACTTCTTTAAGCGAAATATCAGTCCGAGATAAGCGTGTTTTAGCTTTGCTGGGAATATTTATCGGCATATTGTATTATTTTCTTACAAAAACTATTTTTATAAAAATCTTCGGTGCTTTGTGCGGTTCTGTTCTTATATACTTATGGCCCGCTATTGGGCTTTATCTTGCCGGTTTTTTACTTCCTCTGGCACCTACTACATATACAGCCGGAATTATCGGAATTACATTTTTGGCAGTAGTGCTAAATGATAAGTACAGATTCAAAGATGGCATGCCGGCCAACGTTTTACCTGCGATTTTATTTCTCATAACAGCGGTTATAGCGGCAATATTTTCTATTGCAAGAGGAGATAGCTTAAAGGTTCTTCCTCTCTATCTGATATATTTTATGTTATTTTACATTTCCCAAATCCTATTTCGCAATCCGAAAACTATAAAGAGAATGCTTATTGCTTTAGCGATGTCGGTATTAGCAATTTCCTTAATGGGTATATACCAATATTTTTTTGTAAAGGTTCCAACTGCTGCCGCGTGGGTGGACGTAAAACAGTTTCCTGAACTTGAGACAAGAGTTTATGCAACACTTGAAAATCCAAATGTACTAGGCGAATATTTAGGGCTTACAATACCTATTTTTCTTGGACTTTTTTTTGCAGTGGATAAATTTAGACAAAAAGTAGTAGTGCTCGGCGTTCTTGGATTATCATTTTTATGTCTTATATTGACATTTTCAAGAGGAGCATGGCTAGGACTTGCAGCAAGCGTAGTTATTTTCTCGCTTCTAAAGGCGCCGGTAATTTTAATTTTAATAATTGCAGCTGCCGCTGTTGCCCCTGCATTCTTGCCATCTGTTGTTTATGAAAGGATAGCAAGCATCGGCAGCCTAGAAGACAGCTCAAATCTGTATAGACTAACAATTTGGACTGCGGCTTTAAGGATGTTTAAAGATTATTGGCTGACAGGGGTAGGCCTAGGGTCTACAGCTTTTGCGTTAGTTTACAGAAATTACATGATCGCAGGTGCATCGGCTGTCCATGCCCACAACCTTTACCTTCAAATATCACTTGAAATGGGAATTATAGGGGTTTTTGCTCTGATATGGATGGCTTTTCGCGGGTTTTCTCAAGCTTTAAGCAGCATAGAGCGTCCTTGGAAAATGTCATACGTTTTAGCAGGTATTGCAACAGGTCTGCTTGGCCACCTGTTTCACGGCTTGTTTGATTATGTGTGGTACAGTCCGCGAATTGTTATGGCTTTTTGGATGCTTTCAGGGATGATGTCGGCTATGACATATATAAAATTACCTGACGATACCGCAAAGGAAGAGATATTGCAATGATAAAAGTCCTTCATGTGCTTTCTGATACAAACGTCGGCGGAGCGGGCAGATATATATTTAACTTATTATCCGATAAATACGAAACCTCTTTTGAAGCAGCGGTCGCCTGCCCAAAAGGCGGCGAGCTTGAAAAAGAGCTAAGGGAAAGAAACATTCAGGTATTTCCTTTGGAAGGCGGAGAAAGCTCTACTAATATGAGCCAAATAAAGAGCCTTCGGCGAATAATTTCTCAAGAAAAGTTTGATATAGTGCATACCCATGCGAGCTTTGCCGGCCGAATAGCCGGGAAAATGGCAGGGGCAAAAGTGGTAATGACACGCCACAGCATTATGGGCGGTGGTGCGGGCCCTGTAAAAAGAATGATTACCAGACTGATTTCTCGCATTTTTACAGATAAAATTATTGCTATATCTCGCGCTGTGAAGATAAACCTCATAGAAAGCGGCGTGCCTGCCGATATGATTACTATTATATACAATGGTATAGATACTACAAAGTTTGAGGGTGTTAAAAGAACTTTACGCAAGGAGTTGAACATAACACCAGACACACCGATAATAGGCATGGTTGCAAGGCTCGTTCCTGAAAAAGGTTATGAATATGCAATTAATGCATTTTACCGAGTAATAAAAGATTACCCCAATGCACTGCTTGTAATTATAGGCAGTGGATCACTGGAAAAAAATTTAAAAAATATGTGCTCTGAACTTGGAATAGAAAGTAACGTAATATTTATGGGGTATAGACAAGATGTTGAAAATCTTATGGCGGATTTTGATTTGTTTGTACTTTCTTCCGTAAGTGAAGGATTAGGACTTTCTCTGCTGGAGGCCATGGCTCTTGGTAAACCTGTTGTGGCTACTATAACAGGAGGCATACCTGAAGTGATAAAGGATGGAACCAACGGCCTTTTGGTTCAACCCGGAAACGATGTTTATCTTGCCGAAAGCATAGTAAAAATTTTATCTGACAAGGATTTAGCTCGAAGGCTGGGCGATGAGGCAAAAAAGACAGTAGTAGAAAAGTTTTCTTCAAAGACAATGATTGAAAAAACCGAAAAAGTTTATCAGGAAGTCTTACAAAGATAATTGATGAATTTGCATTTTGCCGTCCAGATTGAAAAATGACGGCAGTGCCGGAGGTTGGAAAATTAGGGGGATTTATCTCTATGAAAAGAGGAGAGAGATTGATGCAAAGAGTATTGGTTTCCGGCTATTATGGTTTTGGCAATGCCGGAGATGAAGCCATACTCATGGCTATCGTGGATTCATTGAAAAAATTGAAAAGCGATATAGAAATTACAGCTCTTTCGGCAGATCCTCAAAAGACTAAGGAATGTTACGGTATCAATGCTGTCCAAAGAACAAGTCCTCTTGCCATAATAAGAGAAATATCGAAAGCAGATTTAGTTATCAGCGGAGGTGGAGGCTTGCTTCAAGATGTTACAAGCAACCGATCGATACCATACTACCTTTTTATTTTGTATTTAGCAAAGAAGATGAATAAGAAGGTTATGTTTTATGCCAATGGTGTAGGGCCTGTCCTAAGAGAAATAAATAAGAGCATGATAAAACGTGTCGGGAATATGATGGATTTGATAACGGTAAGAGATGAGCAATCTCGGAAAGAGCTGGAAAACCTCGGCGTATCAAAACCCCCTATTATCGTTACCGCAGATCCGGCATTTGTCTTAAAACCAATAAGCGATGAAGAAGGCGCTAAACTACTCAAAAGACTTGATATAAATCTTTGCAGTGAGCGCATGAAAGTCGGTGTTTCAGTCAGACCATGGAATTTGAACAAAAATAGAGAGATAATAGCACAAGCTTGTGATTATCTGATAAAGGGCCGAGATTCAGAAGTTGTTTTTATACCTATGCAGCATCCCAAAGACTATTATGAATCCCTTGAGATTGTAAAATTGATGAAGGAAGAGGCTAAAGTTATTGCCGAACCTTTAAGCCCTCGAGAAATTCTTTGGCTTTGCGGAAAAATGGATTTAATATTTGGGATGCGTTTACATGCCTTGATTTTCGGAGCAATGATGGAAGTTCCATTAGTTGGTTTAGTATATGATCCGAAGGTAGAGCATTTTCTTCAAAGAATAGAACAGCCATCTGCCGGCAAACCAGGAGATTTAGACTTGGTAGGGCTTTGCAATTTACTTGAAGAAGCCATTTCAGATGCAGCCAAAAGCCAAAAACAGCTCCAAAAGAAAAAAGAAGAACTTACGGTCTTAGCAAATGAAAATGCAAAACTTGCTATAAAACTTTTGGAGGGGCACAAATGAATGCAGAAACCCGGGAACGTATGAATATCTTAGGGGTACTTTTAGATCAAACTGATTATCAAAAGGCATACCGACAAGCAGAGCGGTTCTTGGATTCTTCCGGTAATAAGGTAATAGTCACACCTAATGCAGAAATTATAATGGCGGCTCAGAAAAACCCGGAACTAAGAGCAGCACTGAACAGCGCAGACTTATGCCTTCCAGATGGAATAGGAGTCGTGATCGCATCTAAGATACTTGGAAAACCACTGGCTGAAAGAACAACAGGCTTCGATTTTATGATGAAACTATTAGAGCTAGCGAACAAAAAATCTCTTAGCTTGTTTCTTTTAGGCGGTAAACCGGAGGTTGCAGAAAAAGCAGGAGAAAAAATTTGCTCAATGTTTCCGAATGTAGAAATCGTGGGGTGCCATGACGGATACTTTGGAGAAAACGAAGAAATTGAGGTCGTTAATTTAATAAATCACACGAAACCAGATATTTTGCTAGTTGCTATGGGGTGCCCAAAACAGGAAATATTCATGATAAAAAACAAGAATAAAATGCAATTTAAAATTGCAATGGGCGTTGGGGGGAGCTTTGACGTGCTTTCCGGCAATGTTCAGCGAGCCCCTCAATTCGTGCAAAATATCGGGCTTGAATGGTTATACAGACTTATCATGCAACCTTCTCGCCTAAAAAGAGTAGGAGCATTGCCTGCATTTTTAGTTAAAGTAATATCACACAGGACAATAAACAATTAAAGAAGTGATAGAATGAAATCTAAGGCAAAAACATTAATTGTAGAGTATGCACAAATCGTCATAGGATCTTTTATCGGTGCACTCAGTCTGACAATGTTTCTTGTTCCGAATAAGGTCGCTGCAGGAGGGCTAAGTGGTCTTGCCACAGTACTTTATTATCTTTTTAAGTTGCCTGTAGGCTGGACGATGCTTGTCTTGAACATTCCGCTTTTTGTAGCGGCAGTTGTTTTTTTAGGAAAAGGTGTCGGCATAAAAACTATTGTTGGAACGCTGCTATTTTCACTTTTTACGGAGATGACCGCAGGTTTCCCAGTTGTGACGACCGATTTATTACTTGCTACAGTTTATGGCGGCATACTTTTAGGAATTGGCCTGGGCATAATATTCAGAGTCAGAGGTTCTACAGGCGGAACTGATCTTGCGGCGATGATTCTCAATCATTTTATTTCATCAATAAGCATTGGCCAAGGAATAATGATTATTGATTTTTTTGTTATAATATTAAGCGGAATAACTTTCAGCTGGGAACTTGCGATGTATGCCTGGATAGCTTTGTTTATAAGCAGTAAAGTCATAGACATCATTCAAGAGGGATTTAATTACGCTAAAGCTGTTTACATAATTTCAAACGAAACAGAGGCAATATCTCAGCGAATTCTTTCAGATATGCAGCGCGGATTAACCTTCCTTAAAGCAGAAGGAGGTTTTACAAGACAAGATAAAAATGTTTTATTATGTGTTATAACACGTATGGAGGTTTCTAAGCTAAAAAACATTGTTTATCAAACCGACCCCCGAGCCTTTGTAATAATTCATGATGTGCATGAGGTTTTAGGAGAAGGTTTTACCTATAAAAACGATTAAAATATCCAAGGAGTGATTTTACGTGAACGAAGTATCTTGCGAAGCCATAGAAGAACTCAACAAAAAAGCCCTCATAATACGGCGCCACATAATTGAAATGATTACCGAAGCAGGTTCAGGACACCCCGGAGGTTCCCTTTCAAGTGCCGATATATTAACAGCACTGTATTTTCATGTAATGAATATAGACCCTAAGAATCCAAAGTGGCCGGAAAGAGACAGATTTGTTCTTTCAAAAGGACATGCCGCACCTGTGCTTTATGCCACATTAGCCGAAAGAGGGTATTTCCCGAAAGAGGAACTTATGACCCTTAGAAAGACAGGTTCAATGCTTCAAGGCCATCCTGATATGAAAGTAACTCCGGGAGTAGACATGACCACAGGCTCCCTAGGGCAAGGCCTTTCCTGCGCAAACGGAATGGCTCTTGCAGGAAAACTTGACAAAAAAGACTACAGGGTTTATGTCCTTATGGGAGATGGAGAGCTGGAAGAAGGACAGATTTGGGAAGCTGCTATGACATCAGCTCACTACAAACTGGATAATCTTACAGCGTTTGTAGATCATAACGGCCTTCAGATAGACGGCCCCATTGAAAAAGTAATGTCGCCTGAAGTAGTACAGGACAAATTTAAAGCCTTTGGTTGGAATGTAATAGACATAGACGGCCATAACATCGCTCAAATCATCGAAGCTACAGAAAAAGCCAAGCAAGTAAAAGGCAAGCCCACCGTCATAGTTGCAAAGACCATAAAAGGCAAGGGAGTTCCCTTTATGGAAAATCAGGCAGGCTGGCACGGCAAGGCTCCTAGCCGAGAGCAAGCTGAAGAAGCCTTAAAAGCCTTATCCATATAATACTTGGAGGAGATACAGATGACAAAAATCGCAACACGTGAAGCCTACGGACAAGCACTTGCTGACTTAGGCGATGAGATAAAAGATATAGTAGTCTTGGATGCCGATCTTTCCGGCTCTACCAAGACATCGATGTTCGCAAAAAAGTTTCCCGAAAGATTTTTTAACATAGGCATAGCGGAACAGGACCTTATGGGAACCGCCGCAGGTTTTGCCACATGCGGCAAAATACCCTTTGCCAGCACCTTTGCCATCTTTGCAACAGGCAGAGCCTTTGAACAGGTGAGAAACTCCATATGCTATCCGAAACTAAACGTAAAAGTAGCTGCAACTCACGCAGGCCTTACAGTAGGAGAAGACGGAGCAACCCATCAGTCCGTAGAAGATTTAGCTCTCATGAGGTCAGTTCCGAATATGACCGTAATAAACCCTGCCGATGCAGTAGAAGCTAAAAAAGCCGTAAGAGCTGCTGCTCTTTATGAAGGCCCTGTATATCTTCGCTTTGGAAGATTTGAAGTAGAAACCGTATTTAATGACGACTATAAGTTTGAAATCGGCAAAGGAAGTGTTTTAAGAAAGGGAAGGGATGTAGCAATAATCGCAACAGGCATCATGGTAATAGAGGCATTAAAAGCCGCCGAAATTCTCAAAAATGAAGGCTTAGATGCCATGGTAGTAAACATAAGCACATTAAAACCCATAGACGAAGATATAATACTTGATGCCGCAAAGTGCAAAGCTATTGTAACAGCTGAAGAACACTCTGTCATAGGAGGCCTTGGCAGCGCCGTTGCAGAGGTGCTCTCAGAAAAAATGCCTACCCCCATGTACCGAGTTGGAATAAGAGACCAATTCGGACAATCCGGCAAACCGGAAGAACTTTTAAAACTTTACCATCTGACTGCGCAAGATATAGCTGAAGCGGCGAAGATGGTAAAAAATAGATAACAAACAGCAATATAACCGGTGCTTTTAAACACCGGTTTTCGCTATTGACAAAATTTCTAAAAAATCTTATAGTATTAGTAATAGCCGTATATACAATTATAGATATCATGGACGGTGATGGCAGTGGAAGAAAAACAAATTCTTGTTATTGCTTGCCAGACAATCAAGCATGAGCTAGAGGCAGCAATGAAAAAAACAGGCAAGGTGTATCCAACTATTTTAATAGATTCTGATTATCACAATGATCCTGACAAACTGCGCATGGTAATTCAAGAAAATATAGACTCAGCAAAAGATAAAAAAAGAATTCTTCTTGGTTATGGCTGCTGCGGTAATGCATTAGTCGGGGTTAAAGCTACCACTGCCGAATTGGTGATTCCTAAAACCGATGATTGCATATCTATGATGCTCAGTAGAAAAGGGGAAGAGTTTAATCGCACAAGCAATACTTATTTTTTGACTAAAGGGTGGATGGAGTCTCCTAAGAGTCTTGCAGGGGAATATTACAGAGCGCTGGAAAAATACGGCGAAGCTAAAACGAAACGGATTTTTGAATTAATGCTCAAAAATTATGAGTATCTGATGATAATAGATACAGGAGCCTATGATTTAAGCGAATGTATGGGAAAAGCTGAAGAGATAGCCCGGTTTACAAAGTTAAAGCTCATTATAGAGCAAGGAGATGTTTGGTATTTAGAAAAGTTACTAACAGGCCCTTATGACAATGATTTTTCAATAATACCAAAGGGCGAAAAGATAAAGATAAGCCATTTTGGGTATGGGAATATTCCTGAAATGAAGGAGATAAACGTTATTTAAATTTGGCCATACCTACCTCTGGGTAGTTATTTAAAATGTATGCCTACTTCTTTTTGACGAAGTAGGCAATTTTTATTTTGCATAGACATCCACTGGCATAGCCAGTGGATAAAAAGCTTTAGCCTTTAAAGCAATACAAAAGTTTGCGAAACATAAACCGCTAGCTGATCAGGTGCAAGATGCTTGTTAAATATGAGACAAAAACAATAATACAAAATATGTTTAAAAGTGAATTTAGACACAAACTATAAAAGGTTCAAAATATCTTGACAAATATATCTAAGCTGTTATATACTCGTAGTGAGACAAGTATATACAGCAAGCAAGTAATATTTCCCGGGATATTATAGCAATTACTATGTACAATTTCTCAGGCATATAAATATTTATAATATTCTATTTTTATCTATTGCAAACATAGATTTGTTGTAATTTAAGTGGGAGAATTGTATTTAGTAAATTTTGAATTTTGCAAAGGAGGTGACATAACCCAAAAATTTAAATAAATTCGGTTATGTTTATAGGTCTTTGCAGTTTTTATGTACAGAAATTATCGCATACTCTTAATTAATCTATCAATCATAAGGGGGAAGGTAAAGTGCTTGATGAACTTTTCAACAAAATAGTAGATATGGATGAAGAAGGCGCAGTAAGTCTTGCTAAAGAGTATCTTGAAAAAGGCGGAGATGCTCAAAAACTTCTAGATGTATGCAGAGATGCTATGGCTGTTGTAGGAGATAAGTTTGAAAAAGGCGAGTATTTTCTTTCAGAGCTTCTCTTG
>NZ_MPPE01000021.1:0-30109 GCF_001896645.1 Tepidanaerobacter sp. EBM-49 | reverse complement strand
TCACTACAAGGGAAGAAACAGCGAGAAGCCTTGCAACAACTACATTTCATCACGAGCAAACTTTGTCACTCCGTGAGCAAACTTATTTGTAACTACACATAGTAATAAATAAAAAATGACACAAAAATACGGGTCAATTTCAGAAAAATTTTTAATAACCAAACGCCAATATTAAGCCGTTTAATGAGTTTTCTATATTAAATAAAGCATTATCCCTGTTGAAAATCCCAGTATACTACGTTAACATCACATCCAAGAAGTGTGAAAGAAAGGAAGGTTTATATGGCCAAAAGAGATACTTCTTGGACTATGGCGAAGTATAAAAGATTCTTGTCTGAAAATCGTGGTGCAGGAGAATTAGCCTCCTATAAGCCCTGGTTATCCATACAAGACTTCCCGTCAAATGGCAGGGTGTCACGCATAAAAGGCTGGAAGACAAACAGAATACATCATTTCTTTTCAGATATACAAACTAGATGTTTCTACATGTTTGAATGGGATGATGAAATAGTAGATATTAGAGAACATTATCCACTTTTAGATTTAGCAGAGGTAGTAAAAGACAATAAAGACCTTAAGCAAGAGTTTTTTACTAATAGAGAGCCTCCATATATACTAACAACTACATTTCTACTAACTTTACGAAATCACAAATATATTGCAAGGACAGTGAAATCATCGAGTGAGTTAGGGAAAAAGTCCGTGCTGGAAAGACTGGAAATAGAAAGAAGGTATTGGGCAGCGAAGCAAATTGATTTTGGCATAATTACACAAAAAGAAATACCTACTAAAATGGTAAAAAACATAGAGTGGATACACTCAAGTTTATATACCTATGAAGAAAGAGGCTTAACAGAAAATTCATTAGAGAATTATTGCAACATTCTAATTGATAAATTTAGGGATAGTAAATATTCAATCAGAAAAATAACTTCTGACTTTGATAAAGAAAATAATGTATCAGATGGAACAGGCTTATTCATTTTTAAATACCTTCTAGCATCTAAACATATTTACATTGATATGAATGAATTAATAGATATAACAGAAAGTCGTCCTAAAATTATTATTGATTGGGGTGCTATGTATGCTTCCAATCAATAGTGTAATCTTATACGAAACAAGTCAAGGCAAAATATATTACCGAATACTGTATTACTATAAAGATATCATCTATCTAATTGATATTTATGGTAACTCAATGCCTATTACAGTTTCAGAAACATTTATTCAGAGTGGGTTAAATGATGGCACTATACATGTTTTGGAGAATGAACCATATATGATTATCAAAGATGAAGAGGCTATCCCACCTAAACATAAGGTCATAAGAGATAAGGCATACAATGCCATTAAAGACATTGTTACTATTGAACCTGACATTTACATTGCCGGAGAGAGGGTTAAACTTGTCAGAGAATACGTTTATAATGTGCATGAAGCAACTGTAATGAGATATTTAAAACGGTTTTGGCAGAGAGGTATGCACAAAAACTCTTTACTTCCTGATTATCATAATTGTGGCGGGAAACAAGGAAACAAGGAAAAAAATAATACTTTTGTCATTACCCCCGAAACGATAAAGATTTTTAATACAGCACTTAATAGGTTTTATTACAATTCTTCAAGAAAGACTTTAACATTAACCTATGAACTTATGATCAAGGAATACTTTAGTGAAAATGGGGTGGTAAATGATGCCATTCCTACATTAAGGCAATTCAGATATTGGTTTAATAAGGAGAGAAACATTAAAAAAGAAGTATCTACTCGTCAAAGTCCAAAGCAATATGAATTACAACATAGGGGGCTTACAGGATCTTCTACTGAAGAAGCATTTGGACCAGGAGCAATATTTCAAATAGATGCAACAGTAGGAGATGTTTATTTAGTATCCCAATATAATCGGAATTGGATTATAGGAAGGCCTGTTATTTATACTGTTATGGATGTATTTTCACGTTGTGTCGTAGGAATTAATATATCTTTGGAAGGGCCTAGTTGGATTGGAGCGAGTATTGCATTAATTAATGCTGCGTCAGACAAAGTATCCTTTTGCAGGAAGTACGGTATAGAGATTGGCAATGATGAGTGGAATTACTGCAGCACCCTGCCCGAAGCAATTATTGCAGATAGAGGAGAATTAGAAGGGGAAAACATAGAGTCATTAGTATCAGCATTTGGAATAAAAGTATTAAACACCAGCCCTTATAGAGGTGACATGAAGGGGATTATTGAGAGGTATTTTAACACTATAAACCAACATACCAAGCCTTTCATGCCCGGTGCAATTAAAAGTCAATATCGTGAAAGAGGAGAGCAAGATTACAGACTATCAGCAGCCCTTGATTTAAGGCAGTTTACTCAAATTATAATAAAATGTGTATTGTATCATAATAATCATCACTATTTATCTAACTATACCAGAAGCGGAGATATGATTGCAGATGGTGTAGAACCAATACCCAAGTTAATCTGGGAATGGGGTGTTGCTAATAGAACAGGAAGGTTAAGAACTGTTGATGAAGATTTATTGAAATTAAATCTACTGCCAAGAGACAAAGCAACTGTGACACAGCATGGGATTAAGTTTAAAGGGATGCTATTTGGTTCTAAAACCTCATTAAAAGAACGATGGTTCGAGAAAGCAAGAAACAATGGATCTTGGAAAGTTGACATATCATATGATCCAAGGGATATGAGTTTTATTTATATCAAGTATGAAGATGGGAGAAAATTCGATAAGTGTTTTTTATTAGAACATCAGTCAAGATACAAAGAAAAATCTATTGAAGAAGTAACTTATCTAATGGAATATGAAAAAATGCAGGCAAAAGCCTCAAAAAAAGCAGAATTGCAAAATAAAATAGATTTATTAAATGACATAGAAGAAATAATTGAGCAAGCGAAAGAAAAGACAAAAAATGAAGTTGAAGAAGGCATAAGCAAAAAGAGACGCATTCAGAATATCAGAGATAATCGCAATTTTGAGAAGCAGCAGGAGAGGAAACAAAATATTATCGAAATAATACCAGAAGAAACAAATATAGTAGTTGAAGAAAAAGCCTATGGTAATACCGAGCAAAATTTGGTCGAATTACTATTAAAGGCACAGAAGGAGGGAAAAGACCGTGCTGGATTTGATACATAATGCCCAATACAAAGAGCAGATTATTTCAGAATATAAAGGTAATCCATTTATAGAGGCATTGCCTCAAATCACATCTTCTGAAGAGGTAGTATCAAAGTTAGCAAATTTTCCTCCCTATAATAAAGAAGAAAGACAGTTAGATAATCAATACAGAGCCCATTTAGTGGGACGTCTATATGATGTCTTTCAGCCACTAGCGATACATTTAGATTTAGAAAGTAGAATCAGTAGAGTTATAAGACAGGGTTATGTAGCAAGAAATGTTTTGGATAAGTCCTTTGTTTCAAACAATTATCGCAGCACCGCAGGCTCTTTTACTTTACTTGGAGTATCAGGTATGGGGAAAACAACAGTTGTGAACAGAATATTATCCATGTATCCACAAGTAATCGTTCACTCTAAATACAAAGATATCCCACTTTCACGATATCAGGTAGTATATTTAAGGCTTGAATGCTCTTACGATGGAAGCATTAAAGGACTTTGTCTATCATTTTTTAGTAAGGTTGATGAGATATTAGGGACAGACTATTATTCACGATTTGGTAGTGGTAAACTTTCAGTGGATAACATGCTCGTTGCCATGAGCAATATTGCTAAAAGTATTTCATTAGGGTTATTAGTAATTGATGAGATACAAAATCTTAGCAAGTCTAAGTCTGGAGGAGCCGACAGGATGCTGAATTTTTTTGTTACTCTAGTCAATACTATTGGCTTACCAGTATTATTAATAGGAACTCCTGAGGCTATGGGAGTATTGCAAGGGAAGTTCCGACAGGCAAGAAGGGGTTCAGGGCAAGGGGATTTGGTATTTGAAAGGTTAGATAATGATATTAACTTCAAACTACTTGTAACCGCAATATGGGGCTATCAATGGACGAAAAGGCCTACTGCTCTGACTGATGAATTAATAGAGACCCTATATGATCAATCCCAAGGAATAATTGATATAACAGTGAAACTTTATGCCCTTGCTCAAACAAAGGCAATTTCAAGCGGGATTGAGACAATAACACCTGAATTAATTAAACAAGTGGCTGACGAAAGTTTAAGGCTGGTAAAGCCAATGCTAAATGCATTAAGGACAGGTAATGTAATGGAAATAGTAAAATATCCTGACATATATACTGGAAACATTGATTTAAGTTATGAATTGCCTAATCGGAATAGGTTTGTAATACCTACCACTTCCAAGGCATCTACAGTAGAAAATAATGAAAAGCCAGTGAAAGTTAGAACCAAGAAGGTGCCTCCAAGTGCAGAAAATGATATTAGAGTTATGGTGCAGAATAAGGAGGAAGATCTAACTGCTTATGATATATTGAAAAATCATGGGTTAATTAAAGGATTTGAAGTTATATGATGACTTTTTTTCCGACACCGTATCCAGATGAAATACTATATAGTGTTTTTGCCAGATATCATGAAAAAAGTCCAAATTTTAATGGAAGTGAAACTGCCAGGGATCTGTTTAATGTAAAGCGTATAGTTTGTAGCCTGGAATTCCCAACATTATTAGCAAATTTAGTCCGAAATATGCCCTTAAACAGTCCTTTTGATGTAGATAGGCTAATACTTGAACATACCTTATTTCCGTATTATACAGTCTTTTTAAGCCTTGAGAACAGGGGAATAATAAGACGGTATATGTTGCATGGGGATGTTGAAATATACAACAAAATAACAGGAATAATAAACCCACTGGCTGAAAATAAATTTCTAAGATTTTGTCCAAAATGCAATAAAGAAGATATGGAGAGATATGGCGAATTATATTGGCATAGGGTTCATCAGATAAGAGGCATCTATATTTGTCCTCACCATAAAATACCTATTTATAATAGCAGTGTATCACTTGAGGACAATAAATATAAATATATAGCAGCAACGGAAAGAAACTGTGTTGTTGAAACTGAGGTTGTGTATGAGCCAAAGACCTATGAAAAATTACTGATTATTGCAGAGGATATGCACTGGATTTTGAATAATCCTGAAATTAAAACAAACATAAAAGAGCAGTATCTAAATCAGTTAAAGAAATTAGAGTATGCTACAGTGAATGGAGGTCTACGCCAGAAAAATCTTATTACTGATTTTGAAACCTTTTGGGGCAGTGAGATACTTCAGATGACTCACAATACAATTAGGAAGACTAATAACAGTAATTGGCTTTTAAAAATGGGATGGAATAAAGCAAATATAGAAGATCCGTTGAAACATATATTGCTTATGAGGTTTTTAAGATTATCACCTGATACGTTATTTAACAAGAATATAGAGTATCTTCCTTTTGGTAAAGGACCATATCCGTGTTTAAATCCTGTTTGCAAACAATATAAGAAACAGGTCATTGAGAATGTAGAAATTAGAAATAGTTATAAAAACAAGAGTCCAATAGGATATTTTACCTGTCCGAATTGTGGCTTTTCATATTTGAGACGTGGACCTGATACGAAAAAAGAAGACAAGTATAGATATTCTCGGATTGTGGATTTCGGGGATTATTGGAGAGAGGAATTAATACGGCTATTAAAGTATAACAGCGTGCCAACGGTGGCAAAATTAATGGGGACAAGCCATACTACTGTTTATGATTTCTTAAGAAGAAATGGGAAAAGGTAAAAAATCCTCCACCCTAGGCGGAACAATAGGGTTGGAGGATTTTTAAGATTAAAAACATAATTATTTATTGAGATGAATTTATACTATCTCAACAGTATCCTTAAATATTAGAGATAAATCATCTTTGTATCGATCTGTATCTCTCCAAAATTTGTAGATAATCATAATCATTGCGAAAGCCTGAAACTCAGATAATTTATTGATTTTGTCTATAAGAACCTTTTTGTCAACTTTCCATTTTTCAATCATCAATTGTTCATTTTCTAATACATCAGTTGTTTCTAAAAGGAGAAATCTATTTGCAGACATCTTTGGCGAATATTTGATTGCATTAAATATATCAAATAAGCAGTAAAGTTCGTTTGAATCAAAATAATTATCAAGTTTTGTAATGGTTCTATATAGTAACTTGTGATATGTCAATACATAATCTTCCATCAGACTAGGGAAATCTTCAGGTCCATTTCCATTATGGAAATCAGTTAAACAACATTTTACTTTTTCATTTAAATCAGAGTTAATCATAGTCATAACACCTCCTATTAAACATTTCCAAAGAAATCTCTTATTTTTGTGCTTATTTCAAAAAAACACGTGATAAACTAACGTTTTCATTTTTAAAATTAAGTTTTGTAATTTTTCTGCTAAAAAAATAAGTAGATTTATTGTTTGGTATAATGTAATTGGACGATTTTAATGGGCCAAGAGGAATTTGGGGATTTCTCTTGGCCTGTTTTTTTTTACCTTTTATAAAACATTATCTTGGATATCTATCAACCTCCTTTACTTTTAAACTATATTTTCGGTAGACACCCCCTTACGCTACTTGATTTACTAAAAGTCAATTAAAATTCAAAAATAAAGAGAATAATTTTACTATAAGTTAATTATAAAGCAAACTTAATTAAATGTCAACAATAAAAATGAATAAAAGTAAAATATTATACATAATGACAATAACATTAGTTGACAATCGGTAAAATATATTGTAATATATACTTAAGGAGGTGATAGATAATGAGTTTTAATTTAAGTGAATTTATTAGAATGGAAATGGCTAAAAAAAATATCAAAGCAGTTGATTTAGCAGATGCACTAAACAAATCACCATCTTATATCAGCAAGATGCTTAAAAACAACATTATTCCGGATTACGAGGACTTAAAAATCATAGCCAAAATACTAGACATAAATTATCCTTTTTTACTCTTCCAAATAGGGATCCTTGATGAAGCAGATATAAAACATATAATTGCCTGCAATACTCTTAAGGAATACTTGGGAGAATTACTGAAAGTAAATGATATGGAAGAGGAAAAGGTTAATGCTTTTATTAACTTCCTTGAGACCAATAAGGAGAATTTGGGAGATAACTTGACAGACGAACTACTAAATAACGTAAAAGATGCATTAGGGGAGAACTTTATCTATCCAGATTATGCAACCCCTTATACCGAGGATTCCTATTACGGATTAAAAAAAATAAGGAACCTTAGGCTAGCCACTGGGGAATATGTGAGAAGTAAGTTCAGGAAGTTGCCTTTATATACTGCACTAAATAACGGACCAATAACAGGTAGGGAAATGGGATTTGATTTTAGCCTTTTAAAGGAAGAAATAGAACCAGATAGTGAAGTGGTGTGGTTTAAACCTGAGGATAAGGATTATTGCTACCTTGTTAATCTTGGACAATACAAGGATAAAGATAAAATACTTTTTGAAAGGGGTGATGCAATATACGTCGGAAAATACAATTGTCAGGAAAAAACCATGGTCTTGGCTGACGTTATGAATGCAGTTTCAAGGGAAGTAGAAGATACACCTATTATTCTAACTAATACAAAAAGCATAAAGATTATTGGCAAAGTTTTATTTGAGTTTAAAGTAGGATAACTTATTAGGTAAATAATTATTTACTAACAAAAACTGAATAAAAAAAATCAAAGCATACTAACAGAGCAAAACCAGGTCAAAGGATATTTAATCTTTGGCTTTATTTCCTGTTAGTATTTTTGTTTTTTAAGAAAGGAGAGAAGAAATATGTATTATTCATTTGATGGAACGATTCTTGACAGAACGTATGCAAAAAATTTTATATTGCCAATTTATATTGACGAGACAACTATAAAAGATTTTAACTTTGAGTATGTTGCTGAAATACACATACAAGAAGTTGGATCAACCATTATAAGAACGGAAAATTTTTTAGACTTAATGAGTCTAGTAGAATTTTTTATAAACAAACATTCTAATCTGATATCAGAAGAAGCATTAGAGAAGTTTAAAAGAGATGAAAGGAAAATATTGACTAATGCTATTAACAAAACAAAGGAATTATTTGAAATTGAGATATCCAAGTTAGATGAAGCAGATAAGTGGTTTATCCACGCTTTTCGATACGACACAATTAAAAAAAGATTTTCTGATAATTATGCAAATCTCCTATATGAAATATAACAGACATGGAGGATAGCGGAGTTTTGGGAGAAGGGGATATGCAAGATGGAGGGCAAATGGTTACAAAAAGCCCTCCCAAATATAAGAAGGGAGGTGACTTAAATGACAAAAAAAGGCCATAAAGATTTATGTATGGATGTCTATTTTAGAGATGACTATATCGAAATAAATCCCTATACAGGAGAAGAAATGGGAGTTTATAACCCATATACTGGAGAAATTATTCCACTAAGAAAGATGAGAAGACGTAAACATAGCAATCCTTATGAATATGAAACTCAGGGATTTGAACCATATGAATAAATCAAATCAGGGGCAACAATAAAACCAATAAAAAGACTTAATATAACATAAAGAAAGTATCTTAATAAAGCACATTTAAAATACATACCAAAACACTAAAATACAGCATGCCCCTTTGTTTAATAACAAAGGAGGCATGAAAATGATAATAAAATTGTGTTTAGATACTCAAAAGTTTAGTAAGAAGCCGACAGAAGAAGAGATTGCAAAAATAGCAGCACGAATTGGATGTCATGTCAAAGAAATTTCTGTAAAGGATTTTGCCAAAAGCATAATAATACCAAATGGCAAAACTTATTCACCATCAGTTTTTAAGGATGGGCAGAGAAGTATTAAGAACTGGATAAGCCAACAAATATTTGTTGTTGATATTGAAAATGATTCGCTGGAAAATGTGTTAGATACTTGTGAAAGGGTAAATCTATTCCCTTCATTCATATACACGCCCTTTAATTCAGATAGTGGGTTTAAAATGGTTTTCGTTATGGATGAAGTGATTCAGGATATCAGGGTTCGCAATCTGGTAATTAGATCACTGTTGGAAGTTTTCCCACAGTCCAAAACAGAAACAAGGGATCCTTCGAGAATAATATACGGTGGCAGGGAAGTTATTTATGAAAACTTTTCATATGTAGAATCAATACCGAATCTTATATTTGCAGCATGCTCAGTAATTAGAAATAGTACTAATACATCGAGAAACATGTATAATTTTTGCAGAGATGTTGGTATTGACATGGAGAATGGTTATCCAAAGTTTTTTACGTTTCATGATGAAAAAGATATGCCTCAAGTTAATAGTAGCAATGTTTATGTATCAATGACTAAAAAGTGTAAGTCCTTTATTAATAATATATATAATAGTACACTTTTTAGTCATATGGGGTATGTAATCTATTTTTGTTACAATAATACGCAGGATTGTTTTTTTGAAAAGGAAAACGACTTTGCCCTCCGTTTTGATATTAAGAAGGAAAATGCTAAGACATATCTTATAAAGGATTACCCCTTTGAAAATCTATATAAAAATTGTCGATTATACCGGGAAGCAATAGATGGCGAGTATTGGTTACACCACAATGAAATGTTTGGTCTCATGTCCAACCTTTTGAAAATAAAAGGTGGAGTAACGAAAGTAGATAAGATTCTAAACAGCCGTGAAGACTATAAAGTGAAAAACTATAGTTGGTTGGTTATGAAGAATCAAATTCTTAAGGGTAAATATGCTCCTTCTAGGTGCGAAAGTTATTGTCCATTTATTAAAGACTGTAAACATGGAATTAATATGATAGAACAAGGAAAATTATTCAAGGGAAGAATTCAAGTAGTTGGTAAAAGAAAAACTAAAAGTATAGAAGAGGCAAGAAAAGAATTATCTAATATTGTTAGTGAAATAATTGCCTCTCCACAAAAGGGGATTTATGTTATAAAGGCACCGGCAGGGTTAGGGAAAACTGAAGAATACATAAATGCTTGTATAGATAATAAATTGACGATAGCAGTGCCTACACATAAATTAAAGGACGAGGTAAGCGAGAGATTGACAAAAGCAGGAGTACACCATTATGTTGTACCACAACTTCCTGATATTGAACCTGAAAAACGCAATAAGTTAGATAGACTCTATGTTACAGGCTCTTTTAAAGGAGCAAATATGTATTTAAGACAATTAGCAAAGGAAAATGAAGTCATAGCAAAATATATTAAGGACTTGAGGCGAGTAAAAAAATCTGAGAACCAAACTATCTTAACTACTCACCAAAGAATATTTTTTGAAAAGGACTTCAATGATACTCTAATAATAGATGAAGATATTGTTCTAAATGGAATGTTCCCAATTTCATCTATGTCAATACAAGACATGGTTATACTTAGCCAATTGGTGTATTTAGATCCGGAATTTTCGCCTTTAAAGAAGTTAACCGATTTTATGTTTAAGTTAATTACCGAACTACCTGAAGGAATAGTACTAAAGACACCAAACTATTTTATGCTTTGTGCAAAAGAAGTTGAAAAATTAGTTGTAAAAAATGACCTTATTACAACAAATATACTGGGGTTTTTAAACTCAAGTCATTTTGTCAAAGTGACAGGGAGAAATGGTAATGAGCAGATACTTTTTATAAACATAAGAGATTTACCTGATAAAAAGGTTATTATTTTCAGTGCAACTGCCAATGAAAAGATTTATAAAATGGTTTTCGGTCAAAATATGAAATTTTATGATATTGGGGATGTGGAACACATAGGAGAGATTTGGCAAGTTCCTATAAGGGCCTTTAGTAAATTATCTATTCATAGAAATAAAAAAGAAATGATGGATATTGCAAATGCTTTAATAAATAGATATAACCCCGATAGTAAGGTTATCACTTACAGCGGTTATTTTAATGATATAAGTGAACCGAGCATATCATTTTGGAATAGTGCGGGGCGTGATAATCTAAAAGGACAAAATATCACTGTAATAGGGACTCCCCATATTAACCCCTATAGTTATCTTCTATTTGCAAGTGCTTTGGGTCTTGATGTAAGGCTAAATGAAAGCAAAGTAATGTATCAGCCTGTTTCAAGGGGAAACTATAACTTTTACTTCAATACTTACAGCAGCAATGATTTATTACGGGAAATCCAATTTTATATGATAGAGTCTGAACTTGTGCAAACTGTAGGAAGGGCTAGAACTATAACGGAACCTTGTAAAGTTCTGGTCTTAAGTAATTATCCCGTTCCTGGAGCAGAGTTCATTTCATTAACACAAAGAGAGGTAAAAGAATATATAGGAATATAGTTTGATTACTTGGAATTAATATAGTCCCCAAGGTATCAGGGGACTATATTAGTTATTCAAGGCTTCAGTTTTGCTAAAACATTTTTTTAGTTCTTGTACAAAATCGAAAGTTCGATCCCATAGAGCAAACAACATTTTTTTTGTTTCTTCAGGAAATTCATCAATTTCCTTGTCTTTCAACTTAATATAGGTTTCTTCAATCCATAACCTTTCGTCTTTGATAGAAGATAGATTTTTTCTAGTATTTAAAAGGCTTTCGGGTGAGTTAATCTTTCTGTCACAAGCCTCATTAATGAGATAATTATAGTAAAAAACTGAAGTAAAAAATTTTCCGCTTAGAATAATGGCGTGGAAATACACATCTTCATCATCATTATCATAGAAACCAGAATTAATAAGTTTTGTAACCCATAATATATTGCGAACCAGTTCTTCTTGTTCCCAATAATCGATTTTTAATCGTTTCAAATACCGATGGAAGATTTTTTTCGCCCTTTTATAAGTCTTGTTATAATACTTGATAAACTGTGCCCACTCTTTTTCAGAATGAACAGAGAAGCCCTCACCCATTTCTATCTGCCTTTTTAAATCCTGTATAGATGATAATAAGGTAAAGCAAGTTTTTAGGATAAAGAAATCATGTGAATCATAATCTTTTTCAGTTAGGTTGCTATTGAGTATAGCATTTTGCAAATCCTCTAAATTCACTGGAAATGCCAAAAACATACCTCCTTAGTTTTTTAGTGTACATCATCCTAGCACAGATTATGGAGGATATCAACCTTATTATGTAAATATTTGGGGCTCCATTTTCTGTTCATGCATGCTATAATATGAGCAACACTCTCCTTTCAAAGTTAATATAGATATTAAACCCCTGCAGATTGTTTTTGTAGTGATGCCTTTGGCAGATAGTCCGGAAAACAACGCAGGGGTTTTTATTTTTGAGAAATAAAACAGATTAATTTAAGGGAAAAACAAGGAATCCAACATAATTTGTTCAAATATAGCATGACAAATGTTATTTGCTCTAGACAGTTAGGGAAAATGCCACAGGTAAACCAAACCTGTAATCCATTTTCCTTTATTTATCGCAAGAAAGGGGGATATAAAGGTATTCTAATTACTTAAAGGAGGTGACACCTTATTCATAAGAACCCCACAGGAACTAAAGGTAATTGATGGTTCTTGTGGGGAACCATTATCAAAAAATAGGAGGGATAATCTATGAGTTATATTATAGGAATAGACCACGGGAATAAGGCAATAAAGAGCATTGTTAATCAGTACAATTCGGGCTTCACAGTTTCAAACACCATGCCTATTACAAAAGAAAGACTATTGGAATTTGAAGGCAAGTATTACTCCATTTTAGGTGAAAGGTTTCCTGTAATGCTTGATAAGACTGTAAATGACAACTTTTTTATTCTATCATTGCCTGCCATTGCAGAAGTATTAGAGAAGAAGTATCAAGGGGTTAATAAGGGAGAGATCATTTTAGCATGTGGCTTGCCTATTATGTATTATGGAAAACAAAAGGATAAATTTAGAGAGTATTTTTTAAGGGATAACATATCATTTACTTTTGGAGAAAAGCGATATGAAGTATCAATTAAAGATGTATATGTTTATCCCCAGGGATATGCAGCAATAATGCCTCATTTCACTCACTATAAGGATGTATCAAGACTTAATGTTGTAGATATTGGCGGATATACCGTTGATGTTTTCACTGTTGAAAAAGGGCTTTTGAATATTAAATCTTGCATTAGTTTAACTACTGGGATTGTAACTCTGCTAAATTCAATAAAACAGGATATCCTCTCTTTAGGGATAGAAATACATGAGGAACAGATTGAGGATACAATTCTAGGAGAAAACATCTCATTTTTTCAGAATGAAAATATAAAATCCTTAATTGAAGAGAAAACACAAATATACGTTGAAGAATTATTGGATAAATTGAAAGAGTATGGCTTTGAGATGAAAATAAATCCAACTATATTTGTTGGAGGAGGTTCAATGCTTTTGCAAAAACACATTGAAAACAGTCCTAAAATAGGATACATGGAAGTTTTAGATAGTTTTGCAAATGTAAAAGGCTTTGAACTTTTGGCAAAGCAGGCAGTTAGTAGGGACAGGTGATGTTCTTGGATGAAATTAAAAGATTGAATCTGTCTTTTAACTTACAAAGAGAAAATGATCGGAATGCTTACAATATTATCAAGTCAAAAAGACAGAAAACAGCCTATATTATCAAAGCCGTATTAGCCTATGAAGGTGTCACCCAAGAGGAGAAGGATCTAAAAAGGATTAAAAGAGCAATTAGAGAAGTTATCAAAGAGATGAATCTTACGGCAGACAAGAATTGTTATTTTACAGATGAAAGTCAAATACCTGATGAAGTCTTCCAAATATTTGACAGCATCTAAAAAACTGGCCATCAACAGGCCGGTTTTTTATTGTTTAGGAGCGGAAATAGCAATTAGGATCATGGTATAATGGAGAAAAAAAGGAGATGAGAAAAATAGAAAAATGGTTTATAGAAAAGGATAAAATACTAATATTCCCCAATGGACAAACTATACCAAGCCATTTAAAATATTGGAGAATTTTATGGTTTAATTTATACACTGGAGAAGACTTTTAGTCATTGAATTAAAAAAGGATAGTAGGATTATGGCATATCAGGCATGTAAGACAAAACAAGCGTTCATATCGTAAAAATAGCGACATCAACAAGAACATGTGTGATTGTAGGAGGTGATATTAGTTCAAGGTTTTAATAATAACGTTTATTATTTCAATCTTCCTTATAGTAAGTGCTTCCATACAACTTTATAATATGTTAGGAAATAAATCTTTAATAATTTTTGGTCTGGCAACGATATCATTAATTAGATTGATAAAAGTAGCATTAGAAGGTGAAAAAACAGATAAGTAATAGTATTGTGCATTCACAATTATTAACAGATATTAACCAATAATAATCATTATTAACCATTATTACTGATTATTAACCATTATTACTGATTATTAACCATTATTACTGATTATTAACCATTATTAAATCTTAATAAGTGTGTTATAAACATGTTTAATAGCGGTTAATAATGGTTAATAATGGCTAACAATGGTTAACAATAGTTAATAACCATTGTTAGTGGTTATTAATGGACATAAACTGTTAAGGGCTATTACTAACATTTATTAATCTTCTGAAGCGTATTGGAGTAGATTTTCCTAATTATTTTATTCGTGCCGAAAAAAATCGCTATAGAGGATGACTATGCTATAAATAAAATAATTAAAAGGAACAAAATCAAAAGAAATAGAAAGAAATTGATATAAAATCCCAGTAGGCTAATATAGGGCTAAATCAGTATAAATCGGTTAAAATAGACTTTTTTAAAAATAACCATTTTGTTTTTAAACGCAAAACGGTTATTTTTTTTGCTCAATTTTCGATGTGTTCCTAAAACAAGTAGAAGATTACATCATAAAAAACTCACTAAAACAAATAAAATAGATTTAATGAGGAAAAAAGGAGAAAAAAATAGGAATTAAAATAAATAAAATAGGAATCTTGAGTAAATTAGAGATAATGTCTGGAAAATAAACGAAACGGAGAGGTAAATTATTTATTTTAAGATCGAGTCTTTCACTTTGATATTTGAAAAAAGTAGAAATATTTTCAATTGGCCCTTTACAATGGAGAAATTATGCGATACAATTAATTAAAAATAAAAAAGAGAAATTATGCAATAGAAAGAAGGTGGGTTATTGGATTACTGCTTCGTAGAACCACATTATATTCACCCGAAAAATATCTCTTACCGCTATACAATAAATCATTACAAAAGCATTAAGTCTTTGGAAGGTATTAAAACAGTAAAATTATCTAGCATTGCCACCGAAATAACTGATGGTACTAGGATAAAAAGAAACTATATTGATGAAGGAGTAAGGCTTATTAATGTAAGTGATTTTAAAGACGGAACAATTTACCAACCATCCATAAAATCAATATCTGCAGAAGGTCTAAGGGAAAAAGATTACATAAAAGAAAACGATGTGCTGGTAACAGCGGTAGGTAGATCAGGTCAAGTTGTAAGGGTAACATCAAATTTAGAAGACTGTGTTATTTCATCAGATATTATTCGGATAAGGTTGAAACAACCTTTTACGGCAAAAAGGTTAGTTGCTTACTTGAATAGTGAGGCAGGTCAATATGCTCTTGAATCAATAAAAAGCGGTTTGATTAATCGCATAAGTATTAGTGATATAAAGGAGTTAAAAATACCAGCGGATTATGAGAGCATCTCCTTTAATGAACACATACAGACCCAAAATAGAATAGATGCATATAGGTTATATGAGGCATGTAAGGATATTTTTAATAATTATATTGTGCAAGACGCTGATTTATTTAAAGTTTCTAATAGTGTTTATATAAACGGAAATGAAATAAATGTTGATAGATTAGATCCCAAGTACTATACCTATTTTCAAAGTAAACTTTATAAAACCATCCATAATGGTTGTAGTAATATTTGTTGGCAGCCATTAGGTCAAGCGGTGAAAATTAAGAAGGCTATAAAACCTAAAATGGATGAAAACCAAATAGTTGAGTATATCAATATATCTAATGTAGATGACGATTTTTCCATTATTACAAGCACTGAAAAGGACTTATATAAAAACCTCAGTAGTAGAATTAGGTATGTTTTAGAGAAAAATGAATTGATTACTGCAAAGTCAGGAAGTGCTACGGGGACAAAAAAACATGTAACGGCAGTGATTACTGATAAACATGAAGGGATGATGGCAAGTGATGCTTTTTACAATATCAAGCCTGTAAGCATAGATCCTTTTTACCTGTTATTTTTATTCAAGCAGCCAATTATTTTAAAACAGATTGAAGCAGGCTCAATAGGTTTATATTTTAAGACAATAAACAGAAGAGAATTCGAAAATATTCGTATTCCAAGGCTGAGTATAAAAGAAGAGTCGGGAATAGCAGAAAATATGAAAAATTATGTATATGCTCTAATGTAAGGTGAACTTATCCTTATTATCGTAAAAGAAAGGAGGAAATAAAGCCATGCTTGAGAAAGTATACGAGCAATTAAAAACTCCTAAAACATTATCTGAAGTGCATAGCAGATTTAATGAGATTGGCATCCAGTGGAATCAATCTCAAGTAAGATTGTTTTTAGAAATGGACAAAAAAATTACCAAAAAGGATGGAATGTATTCAATAGGTGAAGGGGATATTGAGCAAAAAGTCTTACGGATACTAGATCAGTTATTTAAAGAGAAGCCCAAAATCCCTTTGAGTAAAGTTATGGAGCAAATCCCATTCACTATTAGTAAGGCAGAACTATTGGAAATAGTTGAAAACAGCCAAAACTACTATACACCTAATGGTGTGATTATTAGTAAGAAGTAAATTCAAGGAGGTAATATTAATGGAACAATTAAAATCCAAACTAAATGAATTAGGGTATAAAGAAATCATAGATGTTAATGAAATGGCTTTTATGGCAGGAGATAGTGGCGTTTATGTTTATGTTAAGAAAGTAGAAGAGGGTACAGAATTAAGCCCTGAACTGGTAATAGAGTTCAATTATGAGGCCATGGAGTTAGATCCTTTCCCCAATTTTGCATGGATTACAAATGGTGTGAACAATGTTTATTTAAATGTAGAGGAAGAAAAAAGCATTTCAGAGATCCCTCCATCTGTAAATATGGACAAGAGTGCCATTAAAAAAAGAGAGTTAACTGAAAGAGATAAATGGTCCAATAGAATGTACAGTGAACTGCAAAAAAGGTTTGATGCTATTCACGAGCAAATTTATGCTTCTGGAGATAATGTCAATAACTCCAACGATGCCATTGATGAGTTTTGTAAATTGATATTCATGGAAGAGTTTCGTCTTAACAATTCCGACTATATTTTAAGGGAAGGAAACCTTTCCGGTAGAAAATATAGTGAAATATTTCATTACAGTTATTTAGAAAATGCAAAGGATAAGAAAAAAGTAGTTGAAGAAATAAGGGAAGCCTTTAAAGAAATTAAAAATCACGAAGATTATGTGGCAATTGATGATGAGGGGGACAGGATACCAATTTTCCCTAAGGATGATTATTTAAAACTGCAAAATCCTAATATTTACGAAACAGTAATGCGAGCACTACAGGACCTTGGGGAGATAGAAGTAAATGGAGTAAAAAGGCCTGCCACTCTATTAGATTTAACTGGAGATGTATTGGGTAGAGTCTTTGATGTTTTGTTAAGAGGAAAGTATGAAAACAAAGGTGGCATGGGTATTTACCTAACCCCAAGACAAGTGACGGAAGCCGCTGTAGAAATGGTAATGCATGATTTAAAAAAACAGGGGTCTTCTAAAATAATAGGAAAGGATCCTAAGACAGGGATACCAACATTAAGAATACTGGATCCAGCGTGTGGATCTGCAGGATTCTTAATTAAAGCCTTGGAAGAAATCAAAAATTATATGCTTTATGAATTGGCAGGAAATAAAGAACATCATAAAGCACAGTTTAAAGAAATGTTGAACCATTGCTTTGTGGGGGCAGACAGAAGTTCTGGAATGGTATTGAAGGCGAGAATAAATATGGCTCTACGTGGGGCTTTAAAAGCACCTATCTTTCAAACTTTAAACTCATTAAGCAATACTAATCTAAAACCAGAATCCTTTGATGTAATCATTACCAATCCCCCTTTCAAAAAAGGCGGAATATCTATTAAAGACAAAGATGGTAAGTATTTGATAGAAGAATTATATTCTAGCGATATAGATGAAGACGGTAATAATAGGATGTCTTCAGATGGGCTATCATTGGGTTCTAAACCAAACAATAAAGGTGTGTGGAGCCCTGTTAATTCTGTTGACCCAGCAGTTCTTTTCATAGATAGATGTCTTCAATTACTGAAACCAGGTGGTTTGTTGATGATGGTAGTTCCAGACGGGATTTTGTCTAACTCAGGAGACCAGTATATTCGAGAATATATAATGGGTAAAAAGAACTCTGTAACCGGTGAATTTGAAGGCGGTAAGGCAGTATTAAAAGCGGTAGTAAGTTTGCCACAAGAAACCTTTAAATTATCTGGAGCAGGAGCGAAAACATCGTTGCTATATGTTAAGAAGAAGGAACATCCAGGCGAAAAACAGGGTCCTGTATTTATGGCAGTAGCCGATGAAGTAGGATTTGAAGTGAAAAATAACGTAGAGGTTCCTTTGGGTAATGACAGAAATGATTTGTTGAAGATAGTTGAGGCCTATAAAAAGGGAATTCCAGAGGATATGGAATAGGGGGTGGCATTGTGAGTGGCTTTTCAGTTATGAGTAAAGAGCCTAGTATCATATGGGCTGGAATAAAAGAAATAAATGATAGGATTGATGCTAAATATTTTCATTATGACTATATGACTTTTAATTTAAATGATTATGATAAAGTGAAAAATTTAGACCAATGCGTTGATTTTTTTGAAACGGGTGTTAGTAATTTTAATGAGGGAGAATTGAGATTAAAAAGGTTGAAAACTAGTAATATACAAAATAACGTTGTTTTATATGAAGATTTAATTGATTGTAAAATTCAAAAAAAAGATAAAAGAAAAATTCTTCAAAAAGGCGATGTTGTATTAACTACTTATGGTACAGGATCCATAGGAAAAACAGCATATATTAATTCTGATACGCAAATTGTTCCTGATTATACAATCGCTATATTAAGAACAAAAAGCAATTTGGATTCAGGATATTTAATGAGTTTTTTTAGTTCCAGTTATGGTAATCAGCAAGTACTTAGAAGAGTAATTGGAACTAGCGGAATTACTTTAGTAATAAAGCCACATTTAAAAGATATTAAAATCCCCATCCCCTCCCCAGAAATCCAAAAATATATTGGAGATAAAGTGCGAAGGGCGGAAGAATTAAGGGAAGAAGCAAAGGCTGCAAAAAAAGATTATGAATATATAATACAGGATATATATTACGATTCAAATATAATAAAGTTTCCGAAAGGATTTTACACAGTCCAAAGTCATGATTTTGATGATAAACATTTAAGAATAGATAGTAATTTTTATAACCCTTTGTATAAAAATGGGAGATTAAACTCCTATAAAAATGTAAAGTTATCAAAACTCGTTGATTTGAAAAAGAATTGTAAGATTCAAGCGGAAGAAGAATACGCTTACTTTGAAATAGGAGATCTCTCTACATCTAATATATTAGATGGAAAAGAACGAGTAAAAGGATCTGAACTACCGGGAAGAGCAAAGTTGAAATTGGAAAAGGATGACATTATTGTTTCCTTAGTTCAGGAGTCCATTGAAGTAACTTCCTATGTCGATAAGGAGTTGAACAATACGTTAACTACTAATGGATGTGCCGTTTTAATACCAAGGGATAAGTCATTGTCTGGATATCTTTATGCCATAATATCTTCAAAATATTTTATTGCTCAAAAATGTAGGTACATTTCTGGCACTAATATCAGGAGTATGTCAAAAGATGATTTATTAGACATGAAAATACCTATAGTTGAAGATGAGATCATAACTAAGGTTAATGGATTAGTATTAAAGGAATTTACTTGTTTAAGAGAATCTAAACAACTAATCCTAGAAGCCATACAGGATGTAGAAGACCTTATAGAAGGCGACTTTGAGATGTCTGAACTGAATAATAATTCCAGTACAGAGAGCAGGTGTTAAGATGCTTGATGTAAAGAATTTAATAAGAGATCTGAATGACCTCTATGACTACGGAGAAGTAAAATTCGACAGTTCCCTAACATATTTAATGGATATAAACTTTATCAAAAAAACTGAAGATAGATACCTTATTACAAATAAATGGATTGATTTTAGCGGCAAAGTAACCAGAGAAGATTTCATATCATCTCTGGCTTGTTGCTATCCACCTCTATTAGATTACCTTTTGTGGAAGGTCTATCAAGAAGCCTATGCAATTGGTCAGAGTGGAGATGGAGAGGCTCTATATGAATTTATAGACCATATTCCTAAATTTGCAGAAAAAATATTAATAATTAGAGAGCAAAACTTTTCAGAAACTAATGAAATTAAAGCCTTTTATGGACTGATATTTAAAGGATATCCTCAGTATCGCACCATCCTTACTCGATTGCAATTTATTCAGTTGGCAGAAGAGATAGAAGATACTGAGGTTGAAAGGATAGGAAAAACCCCAAATGATATATGGGTAAAGGAACGGAAAGTAAGTTCTAATATACATTTAGAAGTTTTGAAAGAGAAAAATCTATATGCACTAACGCCTTACAAATATGATGATTTTCAGGTGTCTGAAGAGATTAAGGAAATACTCTCCTACCCTTGGAGAACGTTTATAGTAGTTTTAGGAATGGTTATTTCAGAATATAAGGCAGAAGGAATTAATGGTATATCCATTAGACCTAAAGATATAAAGAATCCTTATACAGAACAACTTTTAGAGGCCTTTATCTATGATTATAAGGGAAAAGAACATAAAATAGGAGATTTTAAAGAGTTTGTAAAACAATTTTGTGATAGAAGCAATATACATTTATTTCCTAATAAGGCTCCGGAAGTTGATGTTATATTGTTTCAACTAATGGATAACAAGCAATTTACTTATAAAGACGGTGAATATGTTTTAAACCCCTCTTTTGATGATAGGCTCTACTCATCGGAAGGGATTATCATAAAAAACCGTGCTAGGAAATTTAAGAGTATGCTAAAAGATTACATTGAGGAATTGAGGAAATCATTATGAAAATACATATTACTGCGGATAGATTTTGGACTGATAATTCGTCCATTGAACGGTGGCCGGAGATATTGTTAAGGCTACCGGAGAAGATGGAATCTAATAGCAAATATGATATAGCAAAGACATATTTGTCTTATCCCACTGATGACAAAGGTAGACTAGTGCGATCGGATGAATTTTATGGACTGTTTGGAGCCGAAAGAAAGCAAGAAAAAATTATTATTTCGGGTGCTAACTTTATTTCAAAAGGCAAAGAAGGATATTTTTTAACAGATGAGGCATTGGAATTAAGAAATTGTTACCAAAGAGATGGTGGTTGGGAAAAGCAATTAGCAAAGCAATTATTAACCTATGCTATTAGAGTTAGGGCACTTGCTTTAGGAATTTTAAATAGTGACGGCCTTTGCTTTCCCAAAAAGTTTTTAGATGAAAACAGAGAAGCCTATGTTGAAGTCGATGGTATAAGATATTTTCTTTTAAATCCTTCAACATCTGTACCGAATTTAAATGACTTTATGAAAAAGTATAGCAAAGAGTCATTAGGTCCTTATTGGAAAAAAGAATTGAATATTGGAGATGAAGAGGAAATTGAATTGGTGGGTACAACCAAAGAAGTCCCTTCTTTATCACAGATAGGGACCTATTTAAAAATGCCATTGACCTTATTTAAATATTTAGACTGGTTCAAAGAAAAAGGTGAAGGGCTCTTTCAATTTAATAAGGAAAAAGTAAAAGAAGATATAGGTGAAGATGTTTTTAACAGTCTATTATTGAGTGGGGCATTAAAAGATACCGATATTTTAAAAGACTTAATATCAAAGTATGGAGATATTAGAGGATATTTTCCAGTAGAAATGGTGGGGAGTATTCTAAAGGAAAATATTGAACCCGAATCAAAGGAAAGTATTGATAAATGGATTGATCGTTATTTTATGCAAGGAATAGAAAGCGGCAAGTTTAGATTAATAGGTTATGAGCAAGGACAGCCAAGACATGGACGTGGACTATTGGGAGATAAGGAAAAACAGTTAATAAAATTAGAGTTTTAGGAGGAATGATTTTATGAGTACATGGTCCATTAATGGAACCAGTGAGTTTCCACTTACTCAACCAATGGTAGGGCAAAAAGAATTTTACAATGTTTTTAAATCATTCATTGGTACGGTAAAGGATGCAGGAATGGCTACTATATTTCCGGTGATTGGTAAATGGGGTATAGGTAAGTCAAGGATTGGTTTTGAAGTTATTTCAGAGGCAATTGGAATAGATAAGGGTTGGATTATTTCAGAGGACGGAGAGACGAAAAAAGTTAGAGTACTAAAGGAAAACTTTGAAGACGGTATCTTACCGATTTATATCCGTTATTCACAGATGCTCCATCAGGATTTAACCAGTGACAACTGGGTGGCGTATGGAACTTATACAGCCTTATCTTATTTAGCACAAGAACCTGATAGCAGTATGCAGGGGAGGGTAATAGAAGAATTACAAAATGCTCTGTTACCTTTTGGATTTAAAAAAGAGAAACTGAAAACTATCTTAAAGATAGGAGAGGTTCATCAAGATGATCTGCTTCTAGATATGAGGGGATTAGATGCAATGGTGAGGGAAGCCATGGATTATCTAAAAAAATGTGGCATTGATCATCTTCTAATTGTGTGCGAAGAGGTTGAAACAGCCGGTGAGATTGCAAAATATGGATTAGAAAAGGACAAGGAAAATATTAATAAAGTTGATGGAGAAGCCATAAAGGTTATTTCCTCTGCCATTAAACATGAGGACACAAGAAAGAAGTATCCCAATATTTCTTTTATGCTGCTTTGTTCGCCGGTAATTGGCTATCACATTAAGGGTATAGGTGCCTTAGAAAGGAGAATTCCCATATGTGAGTTGAAAAATAATTCCTTCGCAGATATAGCAGATTTTATGAATGAATTAAAAAAAGATGGGAAAATGAACTCTTACCCAGAAGGCCTGGTTGAAGCCGCCTATACCATAGCCGGTGGGAACTTTGGCTGGCTTAATGTAATTATGGCAGAAGTAGATTACCGTATTGCAGGTAAGAAAGATGTGGAGACGGGAGAAGTTCTCGAGGATCTCTTAAATACGAGTTCTAGGTTCCAAAATAGTCTAATTGATAAAGCAGCCTTTGATTATATCAGTTGTAAAGAAAAGTATCGACCCATTATAAAAAGTGCTTTACTTATGCAATTACCTGTTAGGAAATCGAAGTATGAAGAAGATCAAATAGAAGCGATGATGCAAGCCAAAGCCTCTGACGGGACAAAACTTTTTAAAGAATTTTATGTAGTAAAGTTGAAAAAAGATTCACTAGGTGAGCGACTACATAATGTAGGTTATAGGCGATTGCAAGGTAATCAATTTGCCAATGCTTTTGGTGCCAGTTTTGACTTAGAAGTTCTCTTGAAAAACCTTAAGATGTATTCTCTTCATGTAGAAGAGCACGAATATATCATTGGAGCAGAAGAGGAAACTTTTTTAGACCAGATAAGAATGCTTTATCCTGAAGAAGGAGTAGAAGAAGCGGCTAAATACATTTTTGAATTTGTAAAACAAAAGGTAGAGGAAGAAGGAATTGTTCCAACATATATAGGACCTAACTTTGCTTATTTATATCAATTAAACAAGCGATATAGAGTAGACAAAGGTGAATTTAGTTATTTAACTGATGGAGAGAAGAACCAAGAGTTAGAAGAATATATTGAGGAAATGAAAAAAGATAAAGAAGGCGAGGTCCTTAGAATACTAACAGGAGCCATTAGAGCCTTAGAAATAAACTATAACGAAATAGAGACATTCCAATTAGCGGGAATGACTTGTATGAGGACAATCGTTGAAGAAGGACCTTGGCTAACAGTAAATCCTAATAATATAGTTACGATAGTTTGGGGGAAAGATGAAGAAAAACTTTATCAAGGATTGCAAGATAGAAGGCTTCTTGATAAGGGTGTACATCCTATTTATGTTTTATCAGATACCCCTATAGATGAAACGATTGAAAAAGTAAAAAGAGATTTTAAAGAGGTCGGGAAATGCTTAATACCATTACAGATATCAAGGCTTCAAAAAGATATATTAGAGGTCATGTCTATTTCTAAGGATATGGTTGATTTTAGGGATTCCGCTAATCAGATAGGAATTGTGTATCGTGAGAAAATTAGAAAACTTAACGATTTCTTCATCCATGGGGCAAGGAAATGGTTTGAAGAAATTGATGAGAAGGGCTATATCCTAAGACCTATTATTTATAAGAGTCAGTGGGATTATAAGCAAATTGGTTTGCTGGCTAAAGCCTTTAAAATAATGTTAGTCAATAATGCCACCATAGAACAACTGGGTTCTGATCCTAGCATTAAACTTGATGATGGGGAATATCAAGATTTTCTATCTATTATGAGGAATGTCTATATCGGTACAATAATGGAGAAGAAAGGGTTTAAAAACACAGGAATTTTTGTGAATGACTCTAGTTCAGATGTTGATATTCCCAAGGCATTTATACACTTTTTGTCCTTTATAGGATTTAAAAATAGAAGCCTAAAGGACTTTGAAAGCAAATTTTTCTTTAGTGGATTTGACAAGGTAAAACCAAAGAAAATCATTGAACAATGGATTGAATTCTTTATAGCCTTAAAACTAATCTACAAAGCAGACGGTTTTATTAAAAGAGTAAATAACAATGATTTGAATGAAAGATATGAAAAGGTTAAGCACTGGTTTGATAAAGATTATATAGAAGAAAAAAATGAACTTAGGGAAATCATTGAAGGACCATATTTAAATGCATTAGATTTACAGAACCCAATCTATAAAGAAAAACTAGAAGATGCAAAAAAATACTTAGAACAGATTTCATTAGACGACTTGAGCAAATTAGATAGTGAAGATGTATTAGATAAATGGTCAGGAATACTAAAAAAACTTGATCAGTTCTATAAGTTAGTGGATTACATTTATGATGAAGAGGGTTGGAAATCTTATAGTACATTTAGTGCCAATATTATAAAAGAACTTAAAATTGATGATAAAGAAAAGCCTCTTTGGTATAGAATTCGTCATATAAAATTGTTTCATGCGTATATCAAAGAGATTCAGGAACCGACCTCTAAAATGATTAACGAAATGATTGAGCAAATAAAGAAAACTAATTCGTATCGAAACATTGATTTCCCGATATTCCCTATAACAAACCTATTAAAGCGTTATAGCGTGGAATTAGAATATGCAACTAACTATAAAGAACTTACAACATCAAAATATAAAACAACGGTAAAAGAAAGTTATACTCTTGCTTATAATCTACAGACGGCTGAATATAGCAAGGCTATAGAAAGACTAGACCAAATTCTAAGTGAGTGTGGTATTGAAGGCAAAGTAACAGCGGAGTTTAGGTGGTCGGATGATAAAGGAGTTATGGGAGAGTATAAATCTATTCTGAAAAACTTTAAGGAAATTGTGGATTTTTATTTGGATAAAATGCCTGAAGCCAAACGGTGGGCAGGCTACTTTAATGATGCACCAGATGATTTAAAAAACATGGTAGAAGTTAAGAACTTAAATAACTATATTGAAACTTTGGAAATCTTCTGCAATGGTGGTTTAGTTGAGGAGATAGATAATAAAGAAGAGGAATTAGAAGGGAAACCGTTGGAGTTTCTATCTCATTATAAAAAAGTCATAGCAGAGATGAGGCAATATATAGGTCTAATCGAGGGAGAAAAGAGCAATGTAATGGGGAAAGCCAAGGAAGAAAGAAATAAGTTATATGATAATGATTTGATTAGTACTGTAAACTGTATTCGCAGAGCCCAAGGGAAAGAGGTGGTAGGGCTTAATTTAGCAAGTTACCCTAGTGAGAAAACTTATGGATTATCCAAAAAAGTCATAGAAGAGAAAATGAAAGATTTACTGCAGGAAGGAAGGGAGTTTTTCCAAGGTAAAAAGACGACATTTGAATTCTTTAAAAATGTTGTTAAAAAAGACGGTGCAATAGATTGGAATGATTGTGATGAAGAAAAGAGAGAACTTGAAGCCATGAAACTTATTAAGACTGAGGTAGTTGTATTATGATAGTTGTTCAAATACTTAGAGACTATAAAAATAGAACAGAATATAAGGTTCTTGAAAAGTTCATAGCAGTTAAAGAGGTTAATATTGATAGTCTTTCCGAGGGGATTTTACTGTTGCCAGGAATTCTTTTGGATAAATTAGAAAAAAAGGAACTTGAGGTTTTGAACAAATGGCTAAATATCCCTGACAATCAACTTATTCTCTCTCCTGCTTGGAAAGAAGTAAGCCTGAACGATTATTTTGATCTTTCGTTGGTCTTAAAAGTTCAAAGAGAAGAGGGGCTGAAATTCGAAGGGGTTGAGTGTCAATATAAGATAGATGGGAAGATTCAAGAAAAGTTTTTCTCAAATGAACATGGTAACTTTGGAGTCCATTACCGTAAAGATACAGGAAGTGGTTTATTAACCGTTATCACTTTACCATTATTGGATTATAAACTAAGTCATAAACATGATGAGTTTAAACAGTATTTTTATTCATGTATAAGCAAAAAAAGACCAAAAAACAATAGGCAAAGCAAAGAACCGAAAGAATTTGAGATAAGCGAGGAACATTTGCAACTGTTTATGTTGTTTGCGGCAGGAGTAAAAAATGATAATGATATACAGGAAGCATTTAACCAATATTTTAATAAAAATATAAACTGGGAAAGCATCAAATCCCTAGAAGAAGTTTTAACGCAGCAAGGTTTAATTGACAGCAGAGATGTAAGTGATAAAGGAAAACTATTCATAAAAGAAAAGCGGTTAAAATCCTTCATCAAAGTATTAGAAAGGAGGGAAAGTACTAATGAATGGTAGTTTTGATAAAGGAGTTCCTGTTTCCCAAAGTATTGTGGCTAATGTCCAATTAGGCTTACCAGCAACGGTATCCAAACTATCCAGCAAAATGAGGTTTATTGATAAGATAGCCCCTTTGCTTAAAGAACAGGGAGTGATTAGAACCATTGATTTGATTCAGCCGATAACTATTAAATGTTCAGGAATTGCCACGAGTCATAGGACCATAAATGCTTTTGGAGGAATATTATATATTTCTGGTGCAGTAAGACAAGATATTTCCATTCAAGAAGGATCGATTTATCAAACGAAGCAAGAAAGTGTTGTAGATGTGGATGAATTAGATGATTTAGATTGGCAGAAAAAACTTAAATTTATCGATATGATAAATGCTTATAAATTATTAATGGATACAATGGAAGAGGTAGATTTACCAGAGTTAATTATTATGGATGTTCCATTGTTATTAGAGAGAGCCGACACTCCGTTGTCTGAACGTGTTGACATTATGAAGTATTACGACTTGTGTAAAGAAACTATAGCCAAGTTTTGGAGTGAATATAAAGAGAAAATTTATCCCTTTAATAAGAACGGAGTAAAAATTGCATCCATTGGGGGTAAGAGGTTTGGTGCTATTTTCTTTGCTTTGACAAAAGAGAATCTAAAGTATGTTCCAGACGCTATAGGCGAAAGCATTACTTCGGAACTGGATCAATACATGTCAAAGATGCAAATGGTTGGAATCAAAAGATTGCTAAAAGGTATTTTGGTTAAGCGGTCTAGAACTGCGGCCTTTCAATTTGATGCGATAACGAAAGATAATCGTATGGAACCTATTTCTGTTAGAGAATTAGGGCTGATGACTATGCATATTAAAGCAGGAAATAATACCCCACCTATGCTGATTGAAGTGCTCGGGAAGGTAGATGACTGGGATTCAGAGATGTTAGACAAGATTTGTGCAGAAATTATGACTCTAATTACTTTTGACCAAGCAAAAGCCCTACCGATACCTCTTTGGTATGCCAAATATGCTCTTAAACCAATTGAAGTAAGACCTGGAGTTTTGGAATTTTACAAATCTCATGCTAAAGAAATGCTTAAAAATGAGAGTTTAGAGGCTATATGGAAAGAAGACTTAGATGTATTTGAAGATGAATAAAAGGGGGATGAGTATGGATAAGTATATAGGAAAACTAATTGGAAATACAGGGAATCCAAATGACATTAAGATTGCATTAGAAGACAGTTTCTCTGCCAAAAGGGGAGAGTTTGTTAAAATTAAACATAAGGAATCCATGGATGAACCAGAGACTTATGTCCTTGGAAGAATTATATCTATTTCAAGAAGCAACATACTTTATAATTCCAATATGGGGGAAGGACTATCAGAGTTAGAAATATTACCCGGTGCCCAAGTTACAGGGGAAACTTTATTCGGAACTATCGAATTGGTAGGATATAGGGATAGTTCAGGGCAAATTAAGATTCCACGAAGACCTTTAAACCCCGGTGAAAAGGTTTACGGTGTAGACTATGAATTTTTATCAGGATTCTATAAATTTGATGAAAATACAAGTATTCATATTGGAAATCTGATAGGTTATGACAAAGGAGAAAATATTGTCCCAGTTTACTTAGATGTTAATAAACTTGTTACAGAGCATTTGGCCGTATTGGCCATGACCGGTTCAGGAAAGTCTTATACTGTCGGAAGAATTATTGAAAGATTAGTTGCACTAATGAATGGAACAGTGGTGGTATTTGATGTTCACGGAGAATATGGTAAGGCATTTGCAAAAGGAGAATTACAATTTAATGAGGATATTGACAGTATAGAGGATGTAAGAGATAGAGAAAGTATCATAAAAATTCAGGAGATGATGAGAAAACTCCTAAATGCTGGTGGGGGCATAAAAGTTTATACTCCACAAATCGATGCCTTTGATTATAAGTATATGAATAAAAATAAACACCTTGCATTGCAGTTCGACCGTTTAGATATGGACGATTTATCCTCAATACTGCCTGGGCTAACAGAGCCGCAAGAAAGGGTATTGGATGTAGCGATTCGCTATTGGCAAGCAAAATACAGTAATCAACCAAGAGATATACAAGATCTAAGGGAGATTTTATCTGGAGATTTAGAGGAACTTAGGGAATGGGAAGAATTAAGCCCTGCTGAAGCAAGAGCATTAAATGGAAGAAGTGCAGCAGTTGCGGCAACTAAACTAAATCGTGTGATCAACGAAGCAAAAAGTTTTTATACAAGGGCAATTGGAGAACCAAGTGACATCTATGATATGGTAGGTGAAAAAGGAGACAATATAGGTAGACTTGTTATTATTGATCTACAAGGTTTATCTGACGATGCAAAGCAAATTATAACTGCTCTTATTTCAAGCGAAATAATGAGAGCAGCAGGTGATAAAAGAAGGCAAACAAGACCATGTTTTCTTGTCTATGAAGAAGGACATAATTTTGCACCTGCAGGAATCCCTTCTATCTCCAAGAAGATTATTAAGAGAATAGCCAGTGAAGGTAGAAAATTTGGAGTTGGCTTCTCTATAATTTCTCAAAGACCTTCTAAATTAGACCCTGACGTTACATCCCAATGTAATACTATAATTACAATGCGTTTAAAAAATCCCGATGACCAAAGATTTATTGCTAAGACAAGCGATATGTTTTCAAAAGCCGATATAGATGAACTCCCTTCCTTGAGTACAGGAGAAGCCCTAATAAATGGTCGATCAATTCCCGCACCTTTATTGGTTAAGGTAGGAACAAAAGCATTGATACACGGAGGAGAGTCTCCAGAGGTGACTAACGAATGGGGAGTTTTTAATGGTTAGAGAAAGACTGATACAAGCCATCAGAGAAGAAATGAAAACAGGGGAAATTAGGAAAAGATTTTTCCCTATGATGACAGATTTTGGGGTTAGGGATTATTCTGAAACTGTACATACAATGGGATTAAATTATTTAACTGCTATTGGGAGGACTATTACTCTATAGCCCCCTAACCAACTTGGAGAAAATCTTTGTATATGATAGTATAAAAACAGGGGGTTAACTTAAATGACAAGAAAACAATACACAGAAGAAT
>NZ_MPPE01000035.1:0-75377 GCF_001896645.1 Tepidanaerobacter sp. EBM-49 | reverse complement strand
TAAGCAATCTGAAGAATACATTAAGCTTTTGGAATTGGGTAAAACAATGGCAGATAAGGATTTTAGCAAGGACAGCGATAAACAAAAAGTCTTTGAAAGAGTTTTGAGAAATATTAATGAACAAAAAGGGAGAGAAGATACTTTGAAAAAGTCAAATAAAGCTAAAAGTATTGTCACTAAAGTTGCGTCATTTGCGCTTGTATGTGTGTTGGGATTTTCCTTGATGCAAACATCTTTTGCCCAAGGAGTAGTTGACAAGATAGTAAGGACTATATCCCTTGGACATATAACAATTCTGGAAGGTGAACCTTCTGACATAAAATCAGTGCCTGTTCCCGATAAATTAAAAGGCAAGATTTTTGATAAGGATGGCAATCCATTAAAGACGCTTTCAACCGAACATGCTGAAGAAGTATATACTGCTGATGGCGAAAGAATCGCTTACATTGATTCAAATGGAGATATAGTAACCGAAAGTGAGCACGAGAAAGCAAGGGCAGACGAGTGTCTGATAATTAAAGATTCCGACCAGTTAAATAATTATACCTGTTTTGATGTTAAGCTTCCAAGTTATTTACCTGAAGGTTATAAATTTGCAGAGGCAGAATTTTTTAAAGACGAAAATGGCGTCGTAGAAAATAGCAAAGTCGTAGGACTGTATTTTGCAAATGAAGAAACGGGGAAATTCGTCTACATGCAGCAGAGAGTTGCCGAGGAAGATGCAGGATATGTGACAGATGCGGTTAAGATTGAAGAATTAAAAATAAACGGTGTAGACGCCGTCCTGTATGATGATAGTAATCTTGACTGGGAATATAATGGCGTAATTTATATGCTGGTAGGCAGAGGCGAAATCGCCAAAGATGAACTCGTAAAAATTGCAGAATCTATAAAATAATTTTGCAATACCTCTAACCATAAAACCCTCCCTTAAATTTTTATTAGTTGGGGAGGGTTTTATTTTACTTTCTTTATCACATAAAGCTTTAAATTTGGCTGCTTCGTCACCTTTTCATGTTAGCTTGTTAGCCTTACAAAATGTATTTAGGCACGATTTGACTAGTTTTTGTTAGCTAGCTCTTTTTTAGCGGCTTCTTCGCGAACAAGCCACGGCTGATATGGCGTTTTCATGTTTTGAACCATATCTACACCTTTATTTTTAAGATATCTAATCCTGAAGTAAGTATAAGTACCAGCAGCAATATAAAATCCCACCATGAGCAGATAATTCTTAGGTTTCATTTGAGCCAAAACAGAGCTTCCCATGACGAGACAAAGAGCCGAGGCAACAAAAACAATTACACAGTTTATCCAATGAGGAATCCTTAGAAAAGATGTCTTGTATGAATTTGGAAAATACTTCGGCAGCATAAAAATCGAAGCGAATATAATTGGACTAAGCAGCAATCCGGGTATGGATGTTATATTGATCACATCGGTTAAATTAAAACCGAAAACCATTGCCAAAATTGCAATAAGAGAATTTAACCAAATAGAATTTGCCGGAGCATTGTATTTATTAAGCTTCATAATGCTTTCAGGGAATAAGCCGTCTCTTGCAGCAGCAAAATGGGAACGTGAAAACATTAAAATACATGAATTAATACTCGTTACAACTGCTAAGAGAGCTCCACCCGCTATAAAGAATGTCAGCATGCCAGGACTCATAAATTTGCCTGCGACAGTTGCCAGGTTATCAATTTTATAAAAATCTGGCATCACGCCAATTGTTACATAAGCCATAGATGCATAAATAATAGCTGTTAAAAATGTGCTTATTAAAAAAGCTATAGGGATATTTTTGCCTGGGTTTTCAATTTCATCGGCAATATACATAAGAGCGTTAGCTCCTATCAAACTGCCATGCATAATACCCATAGCCGCCCACATTTTGGTAAGTTCAAATGTTGATGTAATAACTTCCTTAAGAGATACCACTGTATGGCCCCAACCACCGAAAATATAAGTGCCGATTGCCGCCAAAAGCACAAATACACATACATTTTGGACCCATGCAGATATTTGGATACCATAGCAAGTAATAATTGTGAAAATTATCGTAATAACAACCGCTACCAGAACCTCGGGTATTGACGGAAAGAGCATTGCAAAATAGGTTGAAAATGTAAGTGCCATCGTAGCAACTTTCATAGGGCCAATAGCTAACTGATTGAATGCATGGATAATTCCCAAATATGGATGAACAAGACGAGTAAGATGCATATAAGATGCTCCATTTGCTGGCAGAACAGAAATTAGCACCATTTCAGGAAGCGTTTTTAGAAAAACAAAAATAGCAGCTAAGATAAATCCCAAGACAATTCCATTACCACCTATGATCTTAATTGCTATAGGCGTTGTCGCAAATATGCTAGCGCCAATTATACTGCCTATGCCCATCATCACACAGGAAAAAAGTGACATCTTCTTTACTTCATTCACACTATTCACTCCCCCTTTAATAATTTACGGATAATTTATTTTTATTTTATAATACTTAGTATTTTACATCTGTCAGCTAGGAGACAATAATATAAAATTTAACATTATTGAGAAGATTGCTCAATTGAAAATTTTTTAGTGTATGATATGATGTTTATAGATAATTTTTAAGTTGGTATTCTTCGGGATTGGTTAGGGGAGGAGGTGTATGATTGGAATATAATTTCCCATCGCTTGCAAATGGCTTTGATAAAAAACTAAAAAATGAAGAAATTGCAGTTTTTATAGCAAAAACGCCAATATTTGAAGGTGTTGAACTTAAAAATTTAAAAAGAGCGGCCGAAAATAGCCAGGTTCACCATTTTAGAAAAGGAAGCATCATTTTCCAAAAGGGCGAACCATCTAATTGGATGTATATTATACGAAAAGGTTCCATAGCTGAATTTGTTAGATATGGTTCAAGTGTTGATATTATAGTAAAAACCAGAAAGGCTTGCGATTATATTGGTGAAATGGGCATGCTGATTGATGAACCTTACACTTGCACTGCGGTTGCCATGGAAAACAGCACTCTCTATTCATTTTCTAAGGAAAAATTTTTGGAATTGGCATGGAGCACGCCTAAGATTTTACAGCATATCATTAGCCAGTTGATAGACCGTTTAAATAATTCATGTGAAAAATTTGTAAATGCTATGCACTTAGACGCTGAAGGCAGGCTTGCTTTTACGATAATTCAACTAGCAAATGACAAAGATACCGAAGGCGATAATATAAAGATAAATGTTACTCAAGACGAACTTGCAGCATCGTCCGGAATGGCACGGCAAACAGTGGCAAGCATACTAGGGCAGTGGCGTAAGCAAGGTTGGATTTTAACATCGCGCGGAAGTATAAGTGTTAAAAATCGTGACGCGCTGATGGATGTCATTGTCGATAGTGAATTAAAATAATTTCCGATATTTCAAATTGAACATTTAATTTTTTTAAGTATCTCTTAATTTTTTAAAAGGAGATACTTTTTTTATAACATTCCGACTTATGTCGCATATCTGACTGACGACACCTAATCCAACAGCTATAATAGTTTTATAAAATATCTTCATGGAGGCATAGTTACAATGAAATTAAAGGAGTTTAAAGAAATTACAGGCTTAAGCAAGTGTCCAGTTTACTGGGACAGGCGATATTCGAAAGACTTAGATAAACTTTCTAAGCCTGAATACAGTATTAAAAAAGAAGCAGATGTACCTGTAATACTTCGTGACGGATGCAAGATATACTGCGACATATATCATCCGGCAGAAATCGATCAGGCGCCGGCTTTGGTTGCATGGTCTGCTTACGGTAAAGAAATGCAGGTTATGCGACATGGCTCATTGCCCAGTTCTTCCAATTATTTTGACCATAGTCTCGAAGCAGGTGACATGGAATTTTTTGTCACACGAGGCTACACTTTTATAATTCCCAATCCCCGTGGAATTGGAAAATCGGAAGGTGAATTTCTCGGCATCTATAATCCTCAGGAGCAAGAAGACTGCTATGACACTGTGGAATGGGCAGGTACTAATTGCAGGTATTGCAATGGCAAAGTTGCTTTAGTGGGATATTCATATTTTGGAATTATACAAGCTCTTGTAGCGGCTCTTCAGCCCCCACATCTTGTATGTATTATGCCTTTGTCATACACTGATGATTATTATCAGCACGGATATTATGGCGGGGTTGCAAATACTTATATGAATATGTATTGGGAGCTTTGCCCTTCTAATAATCCGGTACCGTGGACAACCAAAATGATGTCTGAAGAAGAAATGAAAGAACTTATTTGTGAAATTCAAAAAGATCCAGATATCGCTATAAACTCTTATTTTAATAAAATTTTCAATGTATGGCCGCCTAAATATCACACTTTTTACTTAGATTATTTATTGCACCCCCAGGAAGACGATTTTTGGCGCCCCCGTTCAGTTAAATATAAGTATGACAAAATAAAAGTTCCAATATATTTAAAATGTGGTTGGGCTCCTTCCGGAAGATGGACTGCGCCAGTATTTAATGCCATGAATTCTTCTGATCTAAGCGTGTATAAGCGCTGCGGCGTGATGGAAGATTATAACGGCTTGGAATTACCTTATCGCTTTATGAATGAGGAAATGCTGCGATGGTATGACCATTGGATGAAGGGAATTGATACAGGCATTACTGAAGAACCTCCTATAAAACTCAACATCATGGGTAGGGGTTATAGGTATGAGTATGAATATCCACTAGCAAGAACTGAATACAAAAAGCTGTACTTGCACCCATTTGGTCAGCTTCGCTGGGATCCTGTAATTGACAGCGATCTTCCTCCGGACAGTTTCACTCACCGCCCTCCGCATATTACAACCAATGTAGAATCATTAGTGTATAGAACGAATCGTTTTAATAAGCCTACTGAATTTACCGGTCCAATTGAACTCCATTTATTTGCTGCTATTGACAGCACTGATGCTAATTTTATCTGCAAGGTCTGGCAAATTTTGCAAGATGGCAGTAGGATGCCTGTATGTAGGGCAGGTTATCTTAAAGCCTGCTATAAGCTGGATGAAGAAAAAAGTCTAATCGGAAGGCCGGTCCACGATTACACAAAGCGCTGCCCAGTAACGCCAGGCCAAATAAATGAGTATGTAATAGAAATTAATCCCATAGGCATGGTATTCGATCCCGGCACCTCGCTTGAACTGGAAATTAAAGCAATGGACAATTATCCTCCTCAAGCCGGCGCTTGGCAAGGTAAAATGGGTCATCTTGGACCAATTCCAAGCAGTAATACAATCAATTATAAAATTTATAGGGATAATCATTATCAATCCTACATTCTTATGCCTTATATACTTTCAAGTCCTGATGAATTATGGCTTCAGTCAATTGTAGAAGACAATATTGTTACAGCCGGCACTGTAAGCGGCGGAACGCACTAAAAATAACTTTAAATTGCGGCGTATCTTCATTATCTCATGCTTAGATACGCCCCTTATAGCACAAAGGAGTATATGTAATGAGTTGGTCCTTTGAATTAAGTTTTTTTATTTTTTTAATTATTGTTTTTGCCTCCCAGGCATTGGCAGTTCGTCTTCACTCTCTCGTGCCAATGCCGCTGATTATGGGGATATTTTGTATAATTGGATTTGCTTTAAATATTATCCCTAAAGATTTTGTGGTAAATTCAAATATGACCGCCGTAGGAACTATTGCTTTTAATGTTTTTGTTATTCACAATGCTACCATGATTGATATCAGTTTCCTAAAAGAGCATTCTACAGACGCCATAGCTTGTATCTTAGGTTCGCTAATACTTACATGCATTTTGGCGCTCTGCACAAAAGGCATTTTAGGGCAAAAGTTATCATTGCTTTCTCCTGGTCCAGTTTTAGGCAGCGGAGCCTCTTGTGCCATTGCATCTTATTCCGTCAAAAGTACCCACCCTGAACTTTCAGTCTATCCATGGATGATTTTCATGTTTCAAGGTCTTTTTTCAGTACCTGTTGTGACATGGGCGCTTAAAAGAGAGGCAAAAATTATTTTAAATAATTACAATGACAGCGAAGACGAAACATGTGCTTTAAATCCTATAGAAAACAATAAAAGATCAAATTTACTTCATATCAATGGTTTATGCAAAAAGGTCCCTTCTGCATATAAGACTCCGGCCTACTATCTTGGAACTATTATGATTGCCAATATTTTTAGTAAATACTTATATACCGAATTTCTTACACCATACAAATTAAACACTAATGTAATAGCCCTATGCATTGGTTTCATTTTTGCTCAATTAGGTTTTTTGGATAAGGCACCTTTAAACAAATCTGATTCTTTCGGTTTGCTGCTTATGGGTCTTATGGGGCTCATGGCAAATACTCTTGCAAATACTCCCTTGGATAGTATTTTATCATTGTTTGGTCCAATAATTTTTGTCTTTTCTGTTTCTACGCTAGTGCTTATACTATGCGGAATTGCTGCGGGCAGGTTATTTGGTTATAGTTCATATCGTGGAATTGCCTTGATGGCCAATTGTATGATGGGTTTTCCTGTAAATGAAATGCTTTTACAAAACGTGGCAAGGCTTGCTGAAAGCGATTCAGAAAAGGAATATTTGGCAAAGCAGATTTTTCCGATCTTAAATACCGGAACTATGCTGATAGTAAATACAATTTCAATTTTGATAGTAAGTATTATGGTGAATTTTATTTAATAATGCTAGGAGGAAATTATTATGTCAAAACTTCTGTCTGAATACTTGGGTCTTGATGTTCTACCTCATTACTGGGATAAGAGGTATACCAAAAATCTTGATAAATTATCCAAACCTATTTACAAGGTACAGAAAATTGAAGATGTCTGGCTTACTTTGCGCGATGGCACAAGACTTTGCACTGATATTTATGTGCCAGTGGGCGCTAAGGCTTGTCCGGCACTGCTTGCATGGTCTGCTTATGGTAAAACCATACAAGGCATTAAAAGAGGCGCGATACCTCCAGAATCATTGCTGTTTGATCATAGTCTTGAAGCTGGCGATATAGATTATTTTGTCTCAAGAGGCTATGTTTATGTTATTCCAGACCCTCGAGGTATTGGTAAATCCGAAGGCGTATTCTATGGCGTATACAACCCTCAAGAACAAGAAGATATTTATGATGTCATAGAATGGATAGCAGCTCAAAACTGGTGTGACAGCAATGTCGGCATGATAGGCTATTCTTATTTTGGTATTATACAGATTTTAGCTGCTGCAAAACAGCCACCACATTTAAAATGTATAATGCCGTGTTCTTTTGTAGATGACTATTACCAGCATGGATACTACGGCGGAGTAGGCTCCACCTATATGAGTATTTATTGGGAACTTTGTCCTTCTAATAAGCCCATGCCCTGGTCAATAAAAATGTATGGCGAGGAAAAAGTAAGGCAAATGATGACAGAGCGCTTAAAAGATCCGGATATTGCTGTAAATTCATATTTTACTAAAATTTTAACAACTTGGCCTCCGACATATCATACTTTCTTTCTTGACTATTTATTGCATCCACTAGACGGAGAATATTGGCGTCAAAGATCCGCCAATCAAATTTATGAAAAAGTAAAAGTCCCGGTTTATTTGCATTGCGCATGGTCTCCGATGGGCAGATGGAGCGCACCTATCTTTTCTGCAATGAATGACAAACGTCTAAATTGTCCAAAGCGTCTCGGAGTGTTAGAGGGTTATGACGGCTTAGAGCTTCCATACCGCGCATTAAATGAAGAATGTCTGCGTTGGTATGATATGTGGCTTAAAGGTATTGACACAGGAATCATGGATGAACCTTTATATAAAATAAGTATAATAAATTCAAGCGTACGTTATGAGCATGAATGGCCTTTGGCAAGAACTCAATGGAAAAAGCTGTACCTACGTTCTTTTGGAAGGTTGCGCTGGGACAGCGAACCTGACAGCAATCTTCCGCCTGATGGGTTTACTCATTTGCCACCGTCTGTTTCGACCGAGGTAAATAAGCTCACTTACCGAACATCGCCTTTTCCACATCAAAAAGAGTTTACAGGTCCTATAGAATTACATTTATTTGCCTCCATAGATACAACAGATGCAAATTTCATTGTTAACCTGTATGATGTTTTGCCTGATGGTTCCCGGATGCCGCTGCCTCGCTATGGAGCGCTTAGGGCATCGCATCCGTTAAATGTTGAAAAATCAACTATCGGTTCACCTGTTCATGACAATTCGGTTTCTATACCTGTAAAACCCGGAGAAATAAATGAATATGTAATCGAAATAAATCCCACTGCCATTGTTATTCCTCAGGGTCATATGTTAGAACTTGAAATTACCAGTATGTGCCCTAATGAATGTCATAAAGAAACCTGGATAGGTAAAGTTGGCAATATGAATGTCATTCCTTCGAATGCAACAACAAGCTATAAAATATATCGAGATAGCGACCACCCTTCTTATATCTTGCTACCTGAAATTCCGTATACTCCTTCAGATTTGTGGCTGCAACCGATAGAGGATACTCTAGTGGATTATTTATAGATATAATTTTGCACAAACATTATTTTAAAGCAAAAACAGATATGGCGCCAGAAGAAGTATCATATGTAACGAATTAGCTTTCTTTACAGTAAAGTAAATTATAGGTTCTTCAAATACCTCTTGATAAAGCAAAACTCAAGAGGTATTTGAAGCATATAAATGGTATCACAATGTTAAATCACTTCCACAGTCGCCTTTTTTAGCTTTTCCATCGCATTCTCAAGCAATGCTCTTGGACAGCCTAGGTTAAGCCTCATAAATCCCCTTCCATTTTCTCCGAACCAGTATCCGCTATCAAGTGCTAAACCTGCTTTGTCCACAAATAATTTATCGATTTCTTTTTCATTTAAGCCAAGCCCCCTGCAATCAAGCCACATAAGATAAGTTCCCTGCATTTTTGTGGGCCTTATTCCCCTTATGTTTTTATTTATATAATCATATACAAAATTCGCATTGCCCTCAAGATATTCTATAAGCTCGTCTACCCACTCTGCCCCCTGTTCATATACAGCCTGAGTTACTACTCTGCTAAATACGTTTGACCTGTTAAGATCCAGTAAACTTAACTCTTTTTTATATGCATTCATTTTCTCATTATCAAATATAATACAATATGCGCTGTGAAGACCTGCAATATTAAATGTTTTGCTAGGTGCAGTACAAGTTATCGAATTCATTTTAAATTTTTCGGATATGCTGGCAAATGGTACGTGAACACTATTTTTAAATACAATATCGAAATGGATTTCATCAGAGACTACAAGCACTCCGTTTTTTAAACATATTTCTCCAAGCTGCTCTAACTCTTCCCTGCTCCAAACTCTCCCAACTGGATTATGAGGACTGCACAATATAAGCATTTTACAGTCCGGATCAGATGCTTTCTTCTCTAGATCGTCAAAATCCATTGTATATTTACCATCTTTGACTACTAGTGGATTTTCTACAATTTGCCTATTGCTTCCTTTTATTACATTAAAAAACGGATAATATACAGGAGTTTGTATGATAACTTTGTCTCCTTCCTGCGTAAACTTTCTTACCATCATATTCAGAGCAAAAACTACTCCGGGTGCATACTCTATATTTTCCTTTGCAGCATCCAGATTATGCCGCAGTTTTAACCACTTTACTATAGCATCATAAAACTGATCCGGTCTTCTCGTATATCCAAAGATCCCGTGTTGAGCCCTTTTTGTTATAGTAGATATTACAAAATCCGGTGATTTTATATCCATGTCAGCTACCCAAAATGGCATTAAGTCATTTCTTCCAAAATTTATATCCATTTCATCATACTTTACTGAATCTGTGTTCCTTCTGTCAATTATTTCATCAAAATTATACATTCAAATCCCTCGATCCATTTTTTTATTATTCAACTACATCAACTGTTTTTTGTAATTTTGCTTTTTCAAGCCAATCCTTGCCATCGACGGTTCGACTTACCATCATGCATACCACAGTATCTCCTGTTGAATTTATCATTGTCGCGATAGCATCTGTAAGTAAGCCGATAGTTACAATAATAGGGAGAACTTCCTGGTTAAATCCATAAAAACTTACTATCATTATATCTCCCATCATTCCTCCGCTTGGAATCCCGCTAAGCACTACGCCAGTCAAAATAGAAAGAAGTGTTGCTGTTGTCCATACACCAATCCCCTTAAAGTCTAAGCCGAAAATCCCAAATAAAAATGCTATTTTCATCAAGCTGGTAAGCACAGTGCCGTCCATGTGAATCGTAGCTCCTAACGGAAGAATTATACTGCTTATATCATCCTTTACTCCGATTTTTTTAGTTATGGATAGATTAGTAGGTAAAGTTGCAATAGAGCTTTGGGTCGCAAGAGATGTTACAACTGCAGGGAATATATTTTTATAGAAAACTTTAACACCTTCCATCCCGGCTGCGTAGTAGACATATGCGGTAAAACCTATTAGAAAATACAATATGCAAATAGGAAAAAACATTATAATGGCTCTGCTGTATGCTCCAATCAAGTTCGTGCCATAGTCCCCTACCAATGCGGCAAAATAAGCTCCTAAGCCTATTGGTGCATAAAGCATAATAAGATTTATCATCTTCATAAACGCCTCTGACATAGTGTCAAAAAATGTAATTACAGGATTGTCTTTGCTGTCCTTTATCACCAACCTTATGCAATACCCAAGTGCAATAGAAAAAATTATAAGCGGCAACATGGCTTTTTTAGAAAGTATAAGATTAAAATCATTTACCGAAACTGCTTGCACTATCTGGGTCAAAAAGTTAATTTCTTCTGGTTTCTCATATTCTCCTAAAGAAATATTTATTCCTTGAGCAGGAGGGAAAATTGTTAAAATTATTATTATAAATATAGAAGCGATGATTCCAGTGATCACAAAAAATATAAGCGAGTGTTTTAAGATTTTTCCTAATCTTTCCATATTTGTCATTTTCGCAATCGAACTTGACAAGCTAAAAAAGACAAGAGGAACTACAACTGTAAACATCAAATTTAGAAATAGTTCTCCAAAGGGTTTTAATACTACTGCCTTCTCTTTAAATATCAATCCAATAATGCAGCCTGTAACAATTCCAACAATTAAGAGAATGATAAACCTATAGCTTCCGAGAGCACCTCTTTTTTTAGATTTTTCTGTTTGCATGAATTATTCCTCCTTGTTTTATTTCAATAAGTTTTATTTCTATAAATAATGCAAGTTGTGTGCCATTAGAAATTTTTGCGTTTTATATTCAAACAACAGCCCGAAGGCTGTTGTTCTAAAGATAGATTTTAGATTTGACAGTTTAAAAAACAATTTTATAAAATATGAACAGGGTTATTAGTCTTTTAGTTTTACCTGCAAACCCTATTAATTGGCATTTAGTTTCTTAAGAGCTTCAAGAAATTCTATACCCTTTGGACTAATCACACTTCCGCCTCTTCCTCTTGATGAATTTGTAAGCTCGTAATAGGATAACTTCTTTAATACACTTTTAACATCATATTCTGAAAGATTGAATCTTTTATTATATGCCTTTTGGCTTATTGTCTTCCTTCCTAATTTTTCTCTATTAAGAAACGCTTCATGAAGTATTTCTAACACTACTAAGCACTTTTCATCTTCAAGTATCTCATCTAATTGATCAAATTTTAAATCTCTCCTGACTTCATTGCTAATTCTTCTTCTAATATGATGAGGCAAGTCATCTATTTCGATTTTAGATTTTTCCAGATTATCCAGATACCTTACGCAATTAATCAGCTCTCGGATATTTCCATCCCAATTATATTCTTTCAAAGCATTCATAGTTTCTTTTGTTATCACAAAGTTTCCATGCATGCTGTTCTTAAAATATTCAATTAGAACTTCTATATCTTCTTTCCTATCTCTTAAAGGCGGAACATAAATCGGCAGCACATTAAGTCTGTAATAAAGATCTTTTCTGAAAAGACCTTTTTGAATTTGTTCCTCTAAATCTAAATTTGTCGCAGCAATAATCCTCATATCCACTTTTATAACTTCACTGCCGCCTACTCTCATTATTTCTCTTTCTTCAATTACTCTTAAGAGTTTTGCCTGTAATTCTATGGGCATCTCTCCAATTTCATCTAAAAACAATGTACCATTATTAGCCATTTCAAAAATTCCTTTTTTGCCACTTTTAGATGCCCCGGTGAAAGCCCCTGCTTCGTATCCAAAAAGTTCGCTTTCAAGAAGGGAAGGATTAAATGAAGCACAGTTTACAGCAACAAAGTGCTTATCCTTATTATTAGAAAGGTTGTGAATCGCTTGGGCTACAAGCTCTTTTCCGGTACCGCTTTCACCTGTTATCAATACCGATGCTTTTGATTTTGCCATTCTCTTGATTAAATTACGAACTTCTTCTATTTCAGAGCTATTTCCTAGGATTTGATCAATGGTATATTTTGCCACATGCCCCTTGTTCATAAGCTGAAGTCTTAATTTGTTCTGTGCATCTTCCTTGGATTGAAAGTCCTCTATAATTGCATATGATCAATTATACTTTCCATCTTTTTCTAAAATTGGATAGCAAGATAAACTAATATACTTACCATTTATTTTGACCAACTTATCCTTTATTTGTTTATCCGAAAAATCAATCTCCGGCAATATTTTATTTGCAGCTTTCCCTAGCATATCAATTTTATTAATTCTAACAATGTTTTCAGCATTGCCGTTGCAAGAAACAATTATATTGTCCTTATTTGCATATATAACGCCCTTATCCATGAGACTCAAAAGAGCATCAAGCTGGTTTTTTAGCGCATTTGACTTGCCTAAAAGATATTCTACTCCTATGTTATACGTCACAAGAGTATCAAAGTATTCTGACACACTTTTATTGGCTAAGTATTCTTCCAATCCAAGATTTATAAACAATTCTACAATAGTGCTTTCATCGATTAACCTATGTCCTAAATCATAAACCCTTTTTGCTCTTTGGGGAACAAAACGCATTTCTCCTGTAGTAACAGCAACATCTATATTAGGTATTTTTCCCATGTTTGGATAAACGGGTATAAATTTAATATAATCAAAGCCCAGTTGATATAAGAGTCCTATGGTTTCAGCAGCCATCTCCGGACTCAAATTCACTAGCATTGCTGTGTCTACATCCGTTAGGGATTTTAGAATATTATAGCCTTTTTTGGAAAGGGTAAGCTTTGCTATTACAACATTAAAATCATCGGTAAGATAATTCCTCAGCATCTCATATTGTGAATATGTACTTATTAAAATTGTATCCAAGTTTTTAATCTGATTGATGATGTTTTGGCTATCAAAATTATTATTCTCAAAAGAAAAATCAAAAATATCTACATCGTCACCAAAAACTTTTTCTAGATTTTCCTTGTAAGATCTGCCGACAGCTGCACTAAAGGTTACTATGCCTAATTTCTTTGTCATATATTCCTCCCTACCCCCTTGCAATTCTTTCAGGATACCATTTTGCAAACCATGCTGTAAAAAGCCCCATTAATAAGGGGGCGAGCAGATTGATTAGTCCTATGTATTTTGCCACGGCACTGCTCATTAAGAAATATGAGTATATGGCAATAATTAGATATAACATACCCCAAGCTAAGGTTAGAATCTTGTTTGTTTTTATAAACAGCGGATTAGCAAACGCTTCGTCGCCATTATAATCATTACTTGAATAGTAGGCTGTCAGCGGAATTTTGGCAAGGCACGATAAAATCCACATTAACCCAAACAGCAGGTAGGATAAACAAACTATAAGTTTTAAACTTATGTTAAGCAATGCTAAAACACTTAAAGCAGAAACCATTATAATGCTTGTTTTGTCGTATATTGTCAGCTTGAATTTGTATGTTAAAACCGGAATAATCGAGCATACTATAACCCCCGCAATACCCGCCCATGTTTTATTTATCGGAAGTAATACCCATAAGATTATCCATTGAATTAAAAGGATATTCATATTGGTTTTAGGTTCAGCCTTGGGAATAGATTTTTTTGTGCCAAAATAATCATTCATTCTGAGCATTGTATTAAAATCGCCTAAGACTCTGCACTGTTTTTTCATCATTGCCGCTGCACCGTTTGCTTTTCCCTCTGAAATTTTATTCCATAAATCAAATGTTGTTTCAATTCGTGTAGTATATGGCATAAAATCATCAGTTTTCAGGATGCACTTTTCTTTTTCGAGCCATAACTGATATGTTTTATTAATGTCGGCAAAATGAAATTCAATCACGGCATCTTTTGCATAGCTTTGCGGGTTGTATACTGCAGCCATTTGCCGCATATAGTTATAAGATTTATCATCTTGGTTACGGTTTTTAGCAGGCTCGTTAATCTGCCAGCTGGCATCTGCTGTTTCAACGAATACTTTCGGCGGCAATATGAGTTCATTTAACTTATTTTGCGTGAGCTCAGAAAACTTCCCTGTTTCTGCAAATTCTCTGCCTGCTTGTTCTGCATAATATAAATATTCAGAAGTTTTACCGTCAAGCTGAGGCACAGAAAAAAGTTCTCCTTCAGGACAGATTATTTTCGTCAGTTTATCCCCAAATATAATCTCAAATTGGCGAAAAAGTGCGTCATAGTTATTTTTTACAGTGTAAAATCCGCAAGTTGAAATAAGAACATAGCGTTGATGTGATAAATCATAACGTGGAGGGTGGCCCGTTGTCCCGTCTTCGTTTATGCTCATATATGGTAAATTTGTCGGCAGCATGCGGTCAAGAAAAGCCTTGATTTTTGACGGCATACCAAAATAATAGAGCGGAAAACTCCATATGATAAGATCTGCTTTGATATATTGCTTAATAAGCTCTTCCATGTCATCTTTAATGACACATCTGCCCGGCGTTTTTGTCCAACAGGTAAAGCAGCCCCGGCAGGGCTCTATGTTTTTTGTTTTGATTTCCACAATGTCTATATTGTGCCTTTGCTTGCTGCAAAGCCCCTTTAAAAAGGCTTTCGTTATTTTGAGAGTATTGCTTCGCTCCCCCTTCGGGCTGCCATTGAGCACTAAAATATTCATAGCGCTGCCTCCAAATATAATGAAATATCAGTACCTTGTTAATCCATAAAAATTCACCAGTTTCAAATATCCTTATTCCATTACTTTTGCCTTTGTTCTGATTGTTGTTTGATTGCTTCTGAATATCTTTTTCCCGGAAGCGTCAAAACCTCGTATTTCATAATAGTATATTGTATCAGGCTGGAGGTTTTCATCTATAAAAATTCCATCAAAATTTCCGGATATCTTTTTACCATTGCGATAAAGCGTATATCCTGCAATATCTGAATCAACCACCGTTGCGGTAAAGCTTAAGGCGGCTTGTGTATCAGTTACATCCGATGCGGTCAGTTTTCCTAAATCCGAACTTGCTACCACATCTTTATTATTCTTATTTACTGTAAATCTTATCTTATTATCCGCACTTTTGTAAGTGTCAAAATTAAAGGTATCCAAGATTTCGATTATGACTGTTGCTCTTCCTTTTTTGTTGATTCTAAGGACATCATCATCAATATCGGCTATTTGGGCATCGCTGGTGATTATATTATATTGACTGCTGTCAAGATACATAATGGCAGAGCTGTTATCGCAAAATACGGCTTTCGCCTTCAAAGGCGCTTCTTTTTCCTCCTTCAGCATCTTTACCGGTATCACAGCCTGAAATTCCCTGACTTTATGGTTTGCCATAAAACTATGATTTGAAATATATTCTTCTAAGATATTAAGCGCAGCATTAAGGTCTGCCTTGATTTTCGCGGCTACTTGCATATTTAGAGTTTCATCGCTGTCAACTATATCAATTAAATCTTCAATGTTACTTTTAATTGAACCTGCACTTTTTGCCGCATCTTTATCATTTTTAAAATCAACTTTAATGTTCCTGACGAGTTCTTTATATTTCTGAGCCTCCTTATTATCCATGCCGCCATATTTTAAATATATGTCATCGATCTTTCTTAAAATATCGGAAAACATAAGGTTTACAGATTGCTCGGTATCTTCCGTTGTAATTGCAGGCTGTCTGAACACGCCGAGTTTTAGCGCGCTGTCATATCCTCCGCTAAAAAGCGACTGAAGTTCAAAAATTCCTACACCGTTTGCAGATGCGGCTCTTGCAGCTGCAATTTGCCTTAAAAATATCTGTATATCAGGTTTTGTAGTTGTGGCAAGCCCCACATTTACCTGCGCATGTCCTTTGGCAAAAGCTTGTGTTTTATTTATATCTTCAACAACCGGCTGTTCGTAAAGATAATATGACATAGGTATTATTGTGTTAATATAATCCTGCGATATCCAATCCTTTGGATTTTGAAATGTGTCTATTATAGTCTTGTTATAATCCGGCCATACATCTATAGATATTTGAATATCCGGTTTTATAGACTTGACTTCCGAAATAACCCTGTATGCAAAGGAATTTATTATGCCGACTCTAAAATCGCACCAATCCTGCCACAATTCATCCTCCGCAGTCAATGATGCAGGATCGGCTCCAGCGTAATTTTTGAAAAGCTGCCGTGTGTATGAATCGTACCCGAAATCATTAGAATAATCACCAGACTCCGGATATCTCATATAGTCAAACTGTACGCCGTCAATGTCATATTTTTTGACAAGTTCTTTATACATTCCTGATATAAAATCACGAACTTCGGGCAGGGCCGGATTCAGGTAATAATATTTAGTTCCCAAACTGTCTTTAAAGTATCTATCGCCCTGCTTGCTCTCAATCATCCATTCAGGCTTTTTCTGTGCTACATTTTGACCTACCAAAAAATCCTCAACCCACGCATAAAGCTTTATTCCTCTGGCATGTGCCTCTGTAATATATGCTTGCAGCACATCAAACCCATTATATATAGGATTATGCTCCATGATTTCATTATTTGTCGGGTATATGCTGTATCCATTCCAGTACGTTTCAAGATAAACGGTATTTATATTGATATCTTGCAGCATGTCAAGGCGCTGTTTTACTTCATCAATGCTGGTTTCCCGGGGCCTGTGCCATACCGCCCTGTTTTCAACTTTTGGTGATTCAAATGTCATATAATAAGCTATATTTACCTCATTTTGTATATCATTTACGGTTTGTATCAGCTCTCTGTAATCACCTTGACTTAACAGTTCATGCACTTTTTGCATTTGGGATTTGGTCAAATCTATTTTATTTTGTATTTCATCATAATCAATATCGATATATTGTATTTTAGCCAAATTCAAACAATCCTGAGCCGCTTCTATGGCAAGGTCGGCTGTGCCAACATAAGAATCCGGTGTGAAAATAATCCTTACTTCATGTTTCTCTTTATTCAAGATCACTCTTGACCCTAAACGAGCGTAACTTTGCAGCCAATTTGCTCGGATTCCGTGACCGGATATTACAAACCCGCCATCTGGGATTTGCAGATTGTTTCCACCCACATTCACTATTTTACCGTCTTCTTGAACAGCCACTTCATAGCCGTATGGGTTTGTGCCGGTATAATCACCGTAACTTGAGTCGTAGATTATTATCTGGTCCGGACCGCGGAAACCATCATATGGCTTGTCATTTTTCTTGTCCCAAGCCAAGGGATTATCTTCAATAGACATGGGGTTAAACGCATCATATGTATTCTTGCCGGCACTGTAAAGTTTCATATTATCTGTTACGACTGTTACTTTATCACCGAGTTTGACGTTTTCATGCAGCTGATTATAGAAGGAATTCCCGGAATGTATTGATATAACTACCCCGTTTGATGGTATGGGCGAGTTGTTGTCTACTACTCCGCCGTCATTTTTTATATCAGCGATATCACAAACAGCTCCGTCCACCACCGTTAATTCCATTCCCCACCCATTAGTCTTTGTAGACTTTCCATAGGACGAATCATATAATACGATGCAATTTGCATTTCTTTGTGAATTGACATCATCTATCGGTATAATCAAATCCCCTAGTTTAAAATACTTCTCAGGCAGAATAGGCACATCCAAATTTATAAGTGCTGCTTCATCACCTATATTAACATTTTCTACAGAATCGGCCTTCTCTGTTGCATATGAAATAACATAGCCGTCTGCCGGGATATAAGTGCCTTTGAGTCCGTTGGTATTTTTATATGCTACTATATTATTTACAATTACTAGTTCAACAATACCATTGGTAAAAGGTTTTGTGTATTCTCCAAAATTTCTGGTATAAATCGCAACTTGCTCTTGCTCTCGCTCTTTATCAACCAAATCTATGAAGCAGGCGGCGCCATTTTCAAAGACAATCTTTGGCATGCCGGATGCCGCTATATCCATAGTGCTGGCTCCTGCACTAAACTGCATCATGAAGAGAGCCGCGATAAAAGCGCCTAGTGCGATGGTCTTGGTAACTTTCAAATCGTTTAACTCCTTTCGAGTTTTGGACAAGATACATTGTATATATCAGTATGTATCAATTATAGCAGGTAACAGCGAAAAACCCAACCAATTCCCTTGTCAAAAATTGTTTTTTTTAGTAACGGTCTATCATTCTGAGCACAGCGAAGAATCTTATTTAGTTCTTACAAGGATCCTTCACTGCGTTTAAGATGACAGGCTGGTATGTTCAGTATAGAAAGTCGTTTTAGCCTCGGATATTAGCCTTATTTAATAATTTTTCAAATAAGTTCGTCATTATTTGTAAAATATATTTGACTTTAGTAATATATATGTTACAATATAGATAAAGGAGGTGCCGGGGTTTGATTAACCGCATTAAATTAGCTAGAATGGAGAAGGGCCTAACCCAGCAAGAGCTGGCAGATGCTGTGGATGTCACGCGACAAACAATTCATCTGATCGAAAAAGGTAAATATAATCCTTCACTGAAGTTATGTCTTTCCATATGTCATGTTTTAGATAAAACTCTGGACGATCTATTTTGGATTAAGGAGGAAGATAATAAATGAAAAAACCAGTTCGGGACGAAAGGATTATTCAAGAAGCCATGAAGCAAAACAGCCTGGGCTTTACAATTTTATTTTTTGGGCTTTTATTTGATATACTCTGCAGGCAATTTTTGTTCCACCAGCCGATCTCAAGTTATTGGGACTTAGCTTTGCTATTTTTTGGAACAAGTATTTATTTAGCTGTAAAACGGATAAGCTCAGGCATTTATACCGGTAAAGTCAGCGTAAAACGCATCATTCCATCATCTATAATAGCATCAATTGTATATTCTGCCGTAAATTATCGGTATTTTAAAAACACTGATCTTCTTGAACTTTTTATCGGTGCGATTACTTTCTTTGTGGGATTTTTAGCTGTAAACTTGTTAATGCAGTACGTTTCACAGAAAAAGAATAAGCAAATATTAAAAGACGAGTAGTCTATTTGTAAATACTTATAATTTTTTTCGTTGAATATAAGAATATTATCTGTTATAATAAGAATGATTTTAAATAAGATGTATTTGAAAGGAGTTGTTTGATTTGAAGGAAAAGGTGCAGGATATTTTAGATAAAATTCGTCCGTCGCTTCAAGCAGATGGCGGAGATGTTGAGCTGGTAGATGCAGACGAAGCTACTGGCATAGTAAAGGTACGTCTTTCCGGAGCCTGCGGCGGTTGCCCATTTGCAACTATGACGCTAAAAAACGGTATAGAAGAAGTTTTAAAAGATGAAATCCCTGAAGTCAAAGAAGTTCAGCAGGTTTAATCGTAATTTTAGTGGTCAGTTTTAGAACTGGCCACTTTTCTTTTGTATAGATATCCACTGGCGCTATGCCAGTGGATAAAAAGGCTTTAGCTATAAGCAGAATTAACTATAACAAAGAATAAACTCCTATGATAAAATAAAAGCAACTGACAATCGCAAACATAAAAATCATAGGAGGTGTCAATACACCATATAGTGTTTACACCTCTATATTATACCTAGGTGGCTGGTGTTATTTACCGTAACTATAAAAGCATCGCTTTCCCTAAGTTCCTTTTGGCCATCATATTCGATAATAGTAAGGGATGTATTGCTTATTTTAAACTTCCAGAAAAAACTTGGCTTTAAGTCGAGAAGGGTAAAAAGCATAGCCCTTATAGGACCAGCATGGCTTACTACCAGGATGCGCCCATCTGGATTATTTTTTGCAGTCTCCATTAAAAATTTCGATACCCTTTGGCATAATTCAGAAAGACTTTCTCCCTCTGGCGGTCTAGTATAATAAGGGTTATCTATCCAATTTTGGTATTCTTGTGCCCATTTTTCCATTATTTCTTCATAGGTCAGCCCCTCCCATATACCAAAAGAGAGTTCCCTTATCATTTTTGTCGGCACTACTTTTAGATTGTGGGGCTTTGCTATGATTTCAGCGGTTTCTATAGTCCTTTTCAGGTCGCTTGCAAATACACCGTCGAGTTTTTCGTCCTTTAATTTATCCGCAAGGCACTCGGCTTGAAACCTACCCTCTTCAGCAAGTGGTATATCTGATTGTCCTTGGTATTTCTTTTCTGTATTCCAGATGGTCTCACCATGTCTTACTAAAAAAAATCTTGTCAAAATATCACCCAATCTTAAAGGAAATTATCAAAAAAATCAGCAAAGCAACCGTTTCGCAAAATTCATTAGTTGCTCCGTATGTATCCCCCGTCATACCTCCGAATTGTCTAATTATATATTTTATAAAAGCAAAACCGCACAAAAATGTTATAAAGCTAGCAGCGATTCCTTTGGGGCCGGCGGTAAAGTATATTATTAATAAAGTGAAAACGCTTGCCATAGTAAAGGAAGAAATGCTTTGTCCTGTAAAAGCCTTGCCTAAACCTTTCTTGCGAATATAAGGATAAAACACCATAGAATATGTCATTATCCATCGGCTTATCACCGGGAAACAAATCAAAGAAGATATCATCCATTTTTCAGGAAGCGAAAAAATAAAAAGAAATTTAAGCAAGATTATCAATACAATCCCTATGACTCCATAAGCCCCTGAACAACTATCTTTCATAACGGCCAGTTTTTTTTCTCTATCTCCATAACAAAAAATTGCATCTGTTGTATCGGCAAAACCATCTAAATGCATGCCACCGGTCATAGCGACATGAAAGGCAGTGGCTATACCTGCCGCAGCGCTAAGCGGCATTATTTTTTGAGCCAAAACATATACAAGGGCTAAAAAACCGCCTATTATCGCACCTGCCACCGGAAAAAACGGCAAAGAAGAAGCAATCTTTTCATCGTCGAGTTCTATTTGAGGCAGTGGCAAGCGAGTTAAAAATAGCAGTGATACGTAAAATCCCATTTATCAGCAGTTCTCCCTTCTCTTTATAAAATTGCGCAGCGGATTACTTCACCAATAATAAGGCCTAAAATCGATGTTAATATGCTGAGCTTTACTGTAGTTTTTATATCTTCCAGCACAATTTCTCTAAAGTTTTCTCCCATATATTCTCTAAAACTCATTACGCCTCCGTATGAATTATATCCTCCGAGCCTGATGCCTAGCACTCCTGCTGTTATAGCCTCAGGTATACCACTGTTGGGACTTTCATGCTTTTTAGCATCAGAGATTAAAGTCTTTAAGCCGCCTATTGTATTAAGGCGCATAAAAGATGACGCAAGGAGCATTAAAATACCACCGATTCTTGCAGGAATAAAATTCGCTATATCGTCCATTTTTGCAGAAAACCATCCCAAATCTTTATATCTTTTATTTTTGTAGCCCACCATCGAATCCAGCGTATTTATCGCTTTATAAGCTAATGCCAAGGGAGCGCCGCCGATAAAAGCATAAAACAATGGAGATATTATACCATCCATAGTGTTTTCGGCAACTGTTTCAACCACGGCTCGGCATATTTCTCTTGAGTCAAGATTTACAGTGTCTCTGCCCACAATAAAAGAAAGTCTTTTTCTTGCACCTTCTATATTATTTTTCTTTAATTCTTCAAAGATTTTAAAGGCTTCCTCAGATAAATTTTTTAGGGCAAAGGCGGTATATAAAAGCCAGATATTTATTATTTGATCTAAAAACCAGTTAAAATTACTTGCTGTCTTAATTATAAAGAAAGTTACGAAATATACAGTAAAAACAACGATTACCCATAAGATAATCCCTGCTGCTTTCAGGCCTTTTGATGTCTTAAAAACAGTTCTAAGGCAATTTTCTAAAAAGCTTATAAACCTACCTATAAGCACTACAGGATGTGTGGGCCTTCTAGGGTCACCCAAAATTATATCAAGTAAAAATGCAAGCAAGATTGATATGCCTATATTCATAAGTTGTCCTCTTTTTTCGTATTTATGCAAAGTATCTCATTTAGTGCAGAAATTAATATATCATTTTCTTCTGATTTTTTTACTGCAATTCTGAAGAAATTCTCATTTAAAAAATCATAATTTGAGCAGTTGCGGATTAAAATCTTTTTTTGTTTTAGCTTCTCAGCAAGCGCTGTAACTTTAATTTTGCCTATTGTTTTTGCAAAAATAAAGTTCGCTTCCGGAAACACAGGCTCCAGATTAGGTATTTTGCTAATATTTTTCCAAAGTCGTTTTTTCTCTCTTGAGATATAGGATCGTGTATCTTGAATATATTTTTCGTCTTTAAATATCTCTGTTCCAACAAATCCTGCAAAGGTATTGATATTCCAGGGATCCTTTAAATTATAAAATGTTCTCATAAGTTCAGGATTCGTAAGAACAAACCCCAACCTTAGACCTGGTATTGCAAAAAATTTCGTTACAGATTTTAATATTATAAGATTATCATATTGTTCAATAAAATCTACCATGCTTTCATTTTCTTCTACAAAATCCATAAAAGCTTCATCAATCATCAGGTAGGAATTTCTGGTTTTAAGCTCTTCCAGCGTTACTGTTAAATCACTTTTCTTGGCGATGATACCAGTGGGATTATTTGGATTACATACTATAAAAAGTGAATTTGGGCTTATGGTATTTTTTATTCTATTAAATAACTCTGTATCCAGAATAAAGTTATTAGCGGTAAGATCTAAAAGACGTGTTTTAAGCCGGCGATTCTTGCAAATACGGGCATATTCTAAAAAAGTAGGTGAAGGTATTATAACTTCTTTCGGCTCTATCGCTTCAAACACTATATTTATAAGTTCCACAGAACCATTGCCCGGCATGATGCAGGATGGCTTGGTGCCATAATAAGATGCCGCTGCTTCTCTTAATTCGTTTTGCTCTGTATCAGGATAATAAGCAATATCTTTTATGTGTTCTAATATGATTTTTTCAACAGCATGCGGAAATCCTAAAGGGTTGATGTTGGCACTAAAGTCCAATATCTCATTAGGTGACACATTTAGTTCTTTTGCAGCTTTATATACATTTCCTCCATGAATGCGATCTTTTTGCATTTTTTCTCCTAACCTTCAGCTTTCTCTTTTGCTTGAAATAGATTTTTATTTGAGTAGATTTGAATAGTCTTTGGCCCGCCGCCGCAGGTGCAAGTTTTAGTAATACGATACGTTATACTATAGTTATGCATTATAGCATCGAGTTCTTTCCAAAGGTTTTGGTTTATATCATAATCTTTTTCAAAAAACATACCGATTGCAGAACCGCTGTGGGCAATATTTATTCCGATTGCACTGTATTTTTCTCCTAAATCGATAATATCCGGTAAATGAGGTTTGGGCAAAATAGATTGATGTGCCAGGGCACTTATTTTCATGGCTTGGCCTAGAAGTCTAAGATCTTTTTTTTGAAACGCAGAAAAGACAATGCTCAATGCTTCCTTGATAGCCGGCTCTTTTTGTCGGTTTTTTTCTCTTAACTCTTTCATATTGTTAAATTGTTCAGTATCGACTTTTTCTCCTGTATCTATAATATAAACATCCATCTTCGGCAGAAAACCTAATCTTTTTCGTATTTTTCCCTCTATATGGTCAAATAGCGTGATTCCGGGATACATTATGCCATCGCTGGGTTCAATGGAAAGCGCTATATCAGCTACTATATCAGGGGATATGCTCTCGCCAAGGGCTTGGGCTGTGGCAAAACAGGCTGCGGTGATATCTGCTGTGCTAGATGAAAGACCTATCCCACAAGGTATATTGCTCTTAACTTTTATATCTGCTCCCAGATCGACGGCATTAAAATATTTGAGAGTTTTTCTCACTGCTTGGATTGTTTTATTGCATTCCAGATTACTGTCGCATGTGTATTTGTTTTTTTCATTGTTCAGTTTAACCGATACTTCTGTATAAATTGCTATGGGACAAGTTACCAAAATATTAGTGTTATCTATAGTTCCTTCTATAATCTCGCCGCAACTTGCCGGACAAATAGCTTTACCCTGCAAAGCATTCACCCCCATACATCTTTATTTCAATTTTATTGGCAATCCGGAAACCATAAACACCACTTCGTCAGCTGCCGACGCTATCTTTTGATTTACTTCACCCAGCAGATCCCTGTATAAACGCCCAAGGGGATACTCCGGCACCAGTCCCATACCTACCTCGTTTGAAACAATAATTACTTTTTGTTCAATTCTTGTCAGTTCCTGTATTATAGCATCGATTTCGTTTAATAAGTCAATTCTAAGAGCATCATGCAAGTTAACATCTTCTGCCCTTTCCAGTGGCAGCCAGTTTGACACAAAAAGTGCAATACAATCTATTAAAATTGTATCATATTCTTTAAACTTTTCATTTAGCCGAATTTCGCTCAAAGCTCTGGATAAATATCTCGGTTCCTCGATGGTAAACCAGTTGTCAGGTCTTCTCTTTTTATGTACAGCTATCCTGTGAGTCATTTCTTCATCGAGGGCTTGGGCTGTAGCTACATAAATCGCTTTCCCGCCTTGTCTTTTGGCTTCTCCTTCTGCAAATTTGCTTTTGCCGCTCCTTGCTCCTCCTGTAACAAAAAGTGTTTTCATATCTCGTCTCCTTATGCTCTAAATCTTATAGTCCTTATTCTTCTTTTGAAAAAGAAGATAGATAAAAAACGGCCCGCCAAACAGCGCTGTCAATATTCCTACGGGCAGTTCTGTTGGAGCTATTATAACTCTAGAGATGGTGTCAGCAAGCATTAGATAAAGTCCGCCCACAAGAGCTGAAACAGAAAATAACTGCCTGTAGTCCGGTCCTATTATAGCTCGAGTTATGTGGGGAATTATGAGCCCTACAAAACCAATTACACCGCTAACCGCTACCGCAGATGCTGTAAGCAGGGAAGCCGCTGCCAAAGACATTCTTTTTACTCTTTCTGTATCAACACCTGTAAAAAACGCTGTCTCTTCTCCGAGTTGCAATATGTTTATTTCTCGTAAATTCCAATAAGCGAAAACGAACCCTATAACGCCATACGGTAAATTCAAATATACTTCATTCCATCCTTGAGAAGAAAAACTTCCCATAAGCCAAAAATATATCTGGTGAAGCCTTTCGTCGCTGAAATACATAAAAAAAGAAACAAGAGCAGAAATAAAGCTGCTGACCGCAACGCCTGAAAGAAGAAGTGTAAAAGAATATGTCCTGCCGCCAACACTTGCAAGACTGTAAACTAAAAATATGGTTCCTGCCGCACCAATAAAGGCAAAAAATGGAACCGATCCTATGCCGAAGATTTTCATGGCGGGAAAAAATAAAATTCCAAGAGAAGCGCCTAAAGATGCGCCGGCCGAAGAACCTATAATATAAGGATCTGCCATGGGGTTGCGAAACACTCCTTGATATATCGTGCCCGCCGCTGAAAGCTCGGCTCCTACTAGAAAGGATAAAATTATCCTCGGAAATCTAAGCTGCAGAATAATTGTTTCATCAGTAGCAGTCCAGTTTTTAATGATGAAATCTTTTAAAACTGGCAAGCGACTTAAGACAATTTTAAAAACTTTATCTGTTGACACATTTACGGTTCCTATACTCAAGGCGAAAATACCTGATATTATTATTGCAGCAATTATACAAGCATAGTGAGCATATGAACGCATATTTCTAAGTCGATAACTGTCCACTGTATTTCCTCCATCCGACGTTGCAAACATTATTTAAAGAGCTCTGGATGAATTATTTTTGCCATCTCTTCCAAACCGTCTACAAGCCTGGGTGTAGCTCTTTGAACTAAATTCTCATCAATATAAAACACTTTCTTATTTTTTATGGCATTTACATTTTCCCAGCCTTGCCTGGAAAGTATATCTTCTACAGACTGGTTACTTGAGCCGTGGTGAGAAAATATAATTATATCCGGATTTTTTGCTACAATCATTTCTACGCTATACTCAGGGTAGGATTTTTTTGCATCGCCTGCGATATTTATACCGCCTGCCTTTTGTATTATATCATTTACAAAAGTTCCCGGGCCTGCCGTAGTAATAGGAGAAGGCCATATCTCATAGTAAACTTTGGGTCTGCGATCCTCTGTAAGTTTTGCTGTTTTATTTTCTATATCTTCCATTCTGGCTTTTAAGTCATTTACTATCTTGGCAGCTTTTTCACTTTGGCCTGTTGCTCTTCCCATAATTTCGACGCTTGCCAACATATCATCAAAATCCTTCGGATCCAAAACCACGGCCGGAATACCTAATTTTTCCAGTTCTTCCACCGGTTTTTGATGCATGTTTGTAGCAAAAACTATATCAGGTTGCAGTGAAATTATTTTTTCAATATTAGGTTCTGAAAATCCGCCTATTTTTTCCTTCGTCTTAGCTTCTTCAGGATAGTCGCAAAAATCGGTAACCCCCACAATCTTATCACCGAGCTCTAAATTAAACAGTATCTCGGTATTGCTAGGTGCAAGCGATACTATTCTTTCAGGTTGCTTTTCAATAGTAACTTTTCTTCCCATTTGGTCTTCTATAGTAAGTGGGAATTCTTCGAAATTTTTTGCTTCTTTTGAGTCTGTGGAAGGTGCCGCTGTCTTATTGCTGCACGCTGTCAGTATAAATAAAGAAATAATAAAGATTGTTAATATAATTTTTGATTTGTTTTTCATTTTCATCTTTACCCCTTCTAAAAAAATAACCCGGCCTTCTTTTTCGAAAACCGGGGTGTTTTTGCCAATGCTTTCTAGTACATCCCTTTCTTCCGAAGGCTCGTACTTCACTCACAGGCAGGTTTCCTGGCTCTCGGATCATTTTAGCTGCGCCTTCCCGGTTTCCCAGTGGCATAACAGTTTATCCCCGATTACAGTGGCGGGACCGCTCAGGATTTTAACCTGATTCCCTTTTAACCTTGCGGCACCTGGTGAACTGCCGCCAATTATGAAAGTGGCTGGCTTCCTGCTTCTCAGAACATACCTAGCAAATAGGTCTCATGCGTTCTCCACAGGCTTAACTTCGGGCAGTTCCTGCCCTAGAATGCTAAATTTTAAATACATAACAATTATATACCCAAATAACCTATTTCACAAGGTAAACATGTATTTTCAAGTACTTTTTTGCTTGAATATCTTGTAAAACCAATGCCAAGATAAGTATACGGCAATAAATATCAGAATCAAAAAAAGAAGGCTGTACTGTGAGAAAAACGTAAAAAGCCAGTGTAAGTATGGGCTGGCTGTGTTAAATAATGCAACCCAAAAAATCGTCCATACTAAATCGCCGATAAATGAAAACAATGTATATGATAAAAAATTTATCTTAAAAACGCCGGCTACCCATATTGCGGGTGTCCTTGTAATTCCTACCCACCTGCTAACTAAATTTGTAATGCTCCCATATTTTTCAAACCACTTTTTGATCTTTGTTATATCTTCTTTACTTATTTTTAAAAATTTGTTCAACTTTTCAAAAATCCGCTCGCCGCCGCGGTAGCCTATATAATATGCAATAATATTACCAAATAAGTTGCCGAAAGTAGAAATAATAATTACACTGCAGGTCGACATTGCTCCGATGCGTATAAGATATGCAGTAGCCATAAATATTATTTGGACCGGTAAAGGAAGGCCCAGGCCCTCTAATACTAAAAAAGCAAAAAGCCCATAATAGCCATAAGAATATATAAATTGATTTGGAGTTTGTGGCAAAGACATAAACACATCACCTTTTATAATTATACTTGATTCTTGAAATAAAACAAATAGAAATAATGAATTTGTGATATATCCGGTTTTTTCTTCGTTGAAATCTGAACTTTATTTTATTTACTTCATAAAATTTGAAATCGAGTCCTAATATGGTATAATTTTTACTATATCTTAGTACTTTAAAATAAATTTTTAATGCTCTTTATTAGGTTATTAGGCGAGGTGTTCATTTTGATTGAGCTGTCTAATGTAACAAAAAAGTACGGAAATAAAATTGCCATAAGTAATATATCATTTTTTGTAAAAAACGGGGAAATTCTGGGCCTTCTCGGGCCGAATGGTGCCGGTAAATCAACTACAATGCGAATAATTACAGGATACCTGGCTCCCACATCAGGAATTGTAAAAGTAGCAGGATTTGATATGGCAAAACAACCTGTCTTAGCCAAAAGACATATAGGCTATTTGCCGGAAAATCCGCCTATTTACAAAGATATGACGGTTTACGAGTACCTAAATTTTGCAGGCGAGCTAAAGGGTTTAAAAGGTAAAGAAAAAGCCAGGAGAGTAAGTAAGGTAATCGAAGAAGTCGGAATCGGGGATGTAAAAAATCGCCTAATCGGCCGTCTTTCCAGGGGGTACAAGCAAAGAACAGGCCTTGCTCAGGCATTGGTGTCAGATCCGGATGTGCTGATACTCGATGAGCCTACGGTAGGCCTTGACCCTCAGCAAATAACCGAAATCAGGCAGCTTATAAAAAGCCTTTCCGGAAAAAGAACTGTGATATTAAGTTCCCATATACTGCCTGAGGTAAGCAGTTTGTGTCATAGAGTAGCCATAATTAATAAGGGAAATTTGATAGCGGAAAATACGCCGCAAAACTTGGGCAAATCCCTAATGGGGCATCATAAAGTAGTAATCCAGGCAAAGGGTTCAAATGATAAGATATTGGAGATACTTTCTAATCTTTCCGGCATAGAAAGCGTTGAAGTGAGCAAGGTATTGAATGATAACTTATGCGAATATACTATAGAATCTGAGATGGATAAGGATGTGCGCGAACAACTTTTTTACGCAATGGCAAATAACAATTTTCCAATATTAGAAATGAGATCCTATGTTATGTCTTTAGAGGATATTTTTTTACAGCTTGTAACCGAAGAACCTGTAATAAGCGCAAAACCGCAACGGGAGGCGAGTAAAACCAAATGAATGCAATAATATCTATATTTAAAAAGGAACTTAAAAGTATATTTTATTCACCGATTGCATACGTCATCGGCGCTGTGATATTAGGTCTTGCTGGTTACTTTTTTTCAGTAAACCTATTTGTTTCTCGAATAGCGGATCTTACAGGTGTCTTTATGAATCTGGGGGTAGTGCTTATTTTTGCCGTTCCTGCTTTGACCATGAAGCTTTTAGCCGGCGAGGAGCAGGCGGGAACTATGGAATTTTTGCTTACTTCGCCTATTTCTGTTTTTCAATTGATTATTGGTAAATACTTGGCTTCATTGGTGTTTTTTCTTTTTATAACTGCATTTACTCTGATTTACCCCGGGATTCTATTTGCTCTTTCGGCTCCTGACAGCGGTATTATAATCGTTTCATATATTGGGTTCCTTCTTCTTGTCGCATCATATATTTCTGTTGGCCTGCTATGTTCTTCTTTGACTACAAGTCAGGTAGTTGCAAGTATATTAAGTTTCGGGGTTTTGCTTCTTTTATGGGTGTCAAGCTGGCTTTCCTCGAACACTTCTGGTATATTAAGTTCATTTATTAAGACACTTTCAATGTCAGAACACTATATGGATTTTCTGCGAGGAATAATTGATACATCTCATCTTGTATATTTTGTAAGTATAATATTAGTTTCTCTGACCTTATCAGCGATCAACATCTCACGGCGCACCTGCTCATAGGAGGAAACGGCATGAATAAAATTTCAAAAAAAGTTTATTATACTTTTATTACAATCTTTTTGGTCATAGTACTTATCGCAGTCAATCTTATATGCGCTCAATATCATTACAGATGGGACCTTACGAAATCTCACCGCTTTACTCTTTCTTCAAAAACCAAAGAAGTTATAAGTCAGTTGGATGAAAGTATAAAAATTACTGCCTTTATTGCTGAAGGCAGCAGCATATCAACAGATATAAAAAATCTTTTGAAGGAGTACGATTTCGCCTCTGATAAAATTGAAGTAAAATTTATTGATCCAGAAAAGGAACCTGCTATTGCTAAAAAATACAATATTCAAGACTATAACACTATCATTGTTGAAGGTACGAAACATCAGCAAACAATAAGTCCTTACAATCTTTATTCTCCCTCTGCAAACCAGTATTCAATGAATTTTAATGGCGAACAAGCTATAACTCGGGCAATACTTAACTTAAAACAGCAAAACCAAGCAGTAATTTACTTTCTTTCAGGACATGGTGAATTAAGTTCCATATCTGATTTAGATAGTTTTAATTCGTTTTTACAAGGTGAAGGTTATACAACAAGGCAACTGGATTTACCTGTGGTAGGGAAAATTCCGGAAGATGCTGACCTTCTAATATCGGCAGGTCCTCAAAAAGACTTAATGCCCAATGAAAAAGCCCTTTTAGAAAAATATATTCAGTCAGGCGGCAAGATATTAATATTCCTTACACCTACTGATCCAAAGGTGTCACTGAGTGGCTGGAAGGAGCTTATTGCAGGTCTTGGTGTAGAAATACATGACGATATTGTTACAGATCCACAAAGATCCTTTTATTCAGACCCATTAAGTCCTGTACCTATGGTAGAAAGGCATGAGGTTACTCAGGCTCTTTTGGATAAAAAACTCTCGGTGGTTTTTCCTTACGCTCGAAGCCTTGCACCTTTAGAGAAAATTCCCGAAAACTTGCAGGTAAAATCACTTCTTGTTACAAGCGATCAAGCATTTGGAGAAACAGACTTGGAACAGTCTCAAGTATCTCTAGATGAAAAAGATGTGTTAGGTCCTCTGCATTTAGCCTATGCAGTATCTAAAAAACCTGCTTCAAAAAACGAATCGCCAGTAGAACCAAATACTATTACAGCTCCTGATTCTGAAATCGGTGAGCCTATTGCAGTTATCGTAGGAGATGTAGCTTTTTTGGGCGCAAAATCCATAGGTCTTGCCGGGAACCTGGATTTTGCAGCAGGAAGTATAAACTGGCTTTTGCAAGTTTCGGATGATGCGCTTAGTATTCCTTCCAAAAACGATGAACCGCCTTTTGTAAATCTTACAGGTGATGCAATGAATCGTATTTTTTATGCGGCAGTTATAATACCGCCAGGATGTATACTAGCAATAGGTTTTGTGATATGGCTTAAGCGAAAAAATCTGTAAAAAAAGGGGGTGATTTATTGGGCATTATTAAAGCCTTTGAAAGTGTTTTAAGTATTGTATTGATGGTGTCGGTGGGGGCATTTTTAAATTACAGGCATTGGTTTGATGATGATAAATCAAATCTTTTAGTAGACCTTGTAATTAAGGTATCTTTACCGGCGCTTATGATATATAACATGATGAGTAATTTTACTAAAGAAGAACTTTTAAACTCAGGTTACGGTCTTGTTGTGCCTGCCATTTCTATGGCTATTTGCTACTTAATTAGTTTTGCAGTAGCTTATATAGTTGGTATTGACCCTTCAAGACGAGGCGCATTCCGCTCTATGTTTTTTAATTCCAATACAATTTTTGTGGGACTTCCGGTAAATATGGCTTTATTCGGCGAAAAAAGTTTGCCATATGTCCTATTTTATTATGTGGCAAACACCTTTTTCTTTTGGACACTAGGCGTATCCGAGATAAGAAAGGATAGCACGATATATAATGAACCTGATTCATCAAAATCCGTCTTCTCTATTGAAACACTTAATAAGATTTTGTCACCACCCCTTATAGGACTGCTTATAGCTCTTTTTTTGATTCTAATAGGTGTTCGACTTCCAACTTTTCTTTTAGATACATTAAAGAACTTGGGCGGTCTTACTACTCCCTTATCGATGATTTTCATCGGTATCACTATAAGCGCTATAAAAATTCAAAATATCAGATTCGACAAAGAAGTGATGGCATTGCTTATAGGGCGCTTTATCGTGGGGCCAGCAACAATCATCCTGTTATCACAAATTTTTTATATGCCAAAACTAATGAGAGATGTCTTTGTGATTCAATCAGCAATGCCTGTAATGACAAATGCAGCAATTATCTCTAAAGCTTACGGCTCTGATAGTGAATACGTAGCTATCATGATAGCAATGACTACTGTACTGATTATGATTGTTATACCAATTTATATTTATATTTTAAGCTATATATAAGTTTAACCACCCAAAAGGGTGGTTAAACTTTATCCTATTTTTTCTACTATCTTTTTTACCATAGCCCTTATATCAGCCGGTTCGCTCATAGAAAGGGCTTTTCCAGCTATCTCTTTTGCCTCGTCATAAGTAAGTGAGCGGATTATCTTTTTTACTTTCGGTATAGAAGATGCGCTCATGGAAAACTCGTCAAGTCCCATACCAAGAAGTATTGGGGCAGCAAGGGGATCTCCTGCCATCTCACCGCACATACCTGTCCATTTACCTTCTTTATGGGAAGAATCAATTACATTTTTAATAAGCCTTAGTACCGCAGGATGGAAAGGTTCATAAAGGTAGGAAATGTGTTCATTCATTCTGTCAACTGCAAGGGTATACTGAATCAGGTCATTTGTACCTATGCTGAAAAAGTCCACTTCTTTTGCAAGTATATCTGCGGTCACAGCGGCAGAGGGTATCTCTACCATTATACCTACCTCTATATCTTCGTCAAAGTCTTTGCCTTCCGCGTAAAGTTCAGCCTTTGCCTCATCTAAAATCTTATTTGCCCTTCTTACCTCATCTACTCCGGATATCATGGGATACATTATCCTTGCCTTACCATAGGCACTAGCTCTTAATATGGCTTTAAGCTGAGTCTTTAGTATATCAGGTCTGTCAAGACATATTCTGATAGCACGCCATCCTAAAAAAGGATTAAGCTCATCAGGCATATTAAGATAGGGCAGCTTCTTGTCTCCTCCTATATCAAGAGTCCTTATGATAATAGGGCGAGGCGCCATTTTTTCAACAACCTGCCTGTAGGCATCAAACTGTTCTTCTTCTGTGGGAAGGGACTGTCTGTCCATATATAGGAATTCTGTCCTGTAAAGACCTACGCCCTCTGCTCCGTTTTCAAGAGCCCCTTTTACATCTTTAGGCGTTCCGATATTAGCGGATATCTCTACTCTTTTTGCATTGTCAGATGTCTCGGCCGGAAGGTCTTTTAGCTGTTTTAGCTCTTTTACTTTATTGAGGTAATCCTGCTTTAGTTTCTCATACTTTTTGGCTGTCTCCTCGTCCGGGTTTACATATACCGCCCCTTCATTGCCATCTATTATGACAGTATCTCCTGTTTTTATCTTTTGGGTTGCATCCTTTAAGCCGACTACCGCAGGTATCTCAAGGGACCTTGCCATTATGGCTGTGTGAGATGTTCTTCCTCCCATATCTGTTGCAAAGGCCTTTACTTTTTCTTTGTCCATTTGGGCTGTATCAGATGGCGTAAGATCCTTTGCGATGATTATGGCTTCTTGTTCAAGGCTGAAGGCATCTACCGAGATTCCCAAGATATTCTTTATTAGTCGCTCCCCTATATCCTTTATATCTGCAGCTCTTTCTTTTAGATATTCATCCTTTGCGCTGCCGAATTCAGCTATATAGCTATTTACAACTTGGGATACGGCATTATCCGCAGTTATCAGTTCGCTTTCTATCTTAGACTTTATCTCGTTTATGAAGACCGGATCTTCTAAGACCATAAGCTGTGCATCGAATATCTTGGCTTTTTCGCTGCCGAGTTCCTTTTGAGCCTTCTCTTTTATCTTTTCAAGCTGAAGCTTTGTTGTCGTAAGTGCATCTTCAAGTTTCTTTATCTCTTTGCCTATATCTTCTTTTTTGATAGGCGATGTATTAATTACTACTTGCTCATGTTTTACAACATGTGCTTTGCCTATTTCGATTCCGGGCGATGCCGCTATTCCCTTTAACATAGTAAGCCTCCTTGTCAATTATCTTGTTCATCTTTTATAATGTCTCCAACTTCTTTTGCGATGCGATATGGTTTTGTTATAATTCTGATGGGCAATGACAGGATAAACCCGGTAAGATCCTGTTCCAACTCCTGCGTCATTCGGTAAGGTTTTGTAAGGATTCTGTCTATAAAATCTGCTGCATAGTTTTCCAGTAGTTTATCGCGCCTTATTTCGATCTCATTACCGCAGTTTAGGCATTTTATGCTTTTTAATGTATTCCCAGCGTAGTTTACTTCATGTGGAGTATCTTTGTTGCAATGGAGGCAGAAAAGTTCTGCTTTCATTTTAGAGGTCACTTAAATCCACCTCGTTTCTTCTACTGCAATTTAGAAAAATTTGTCTTGAATTCGTCTTAATTGCAAAATAGTTGAATCATTCTCAAGCTCTACCATATTATATGATATAGCTTGGCCTTTCTTAACATCTTGCTTGAGAACTGTATTCTCGTTTATCAGACCAATAGGTAAAGCATTTTCTTTCTTTGCATTTTCAGCTGTATCAATCAAGCCGTACACTGTATATCCGCCAATTCCATCCAAATGTTCTCCGGCTTTTAAATCCTTTTTGGCAACAGTTATTGTTTCTGCTACAGGCGCGCCAATCGGAGAAATTGTCGGCTCTTTATATAAAACCGCCCTTGCTGCTGAAAGTGGAGTTTCGACACAAACAAGATGATAAGGCCTGTAAAAAACATAATTTGGGCCATCTCCCAAGGAAATATAAGACATAATCTGTTTTGTCACCGGACTGTCTGTTGTAACAACTATAAAGACGCCGGGAGCTATTCCGAAAACAAAGTCAACCACACCACACTTGTCTAAAATTCCGCCATCTTCTTTTAGGGAAAAAATTTTCGGAAGATCTTTTACGGCGCCTGTCGGACCGACAAGGCCTCTGCACGACGGAATAAGACCGGTGGCATTTGCTACAGCTGTTAATTCAACCATGGTATTAGTTGCATCTACAAAAGAAGTAAGCATCCGAGGGTTGATGCCTCTTGTTTCTGCTTCCGGTCTCATATTGTCCGGATTTGCTTCGCGGTTTAGGGGGTTGTTCTTGCCCTTTCCTGCAGCAACCACCTTAAAACCCATGGAATCTGCAAAATCAAAAAGCTCCTTGATCGCGCCGGGTTCGTCACCGGCAGAACCAGTATAGACTATACCGGCACTATCTGCCATTTTTTTGAGAATAGGCCCTACAGTTACATCTGCTTCTACATTAAGCATCACCACATGTTTTCCGTTATAGATGCTCTTTAAAGCTGTATTTGCTCCTACCTCGGGAACACCGGTAGCTTCTATTATTACATCAACAGGTAAAATCTCGGTTACAATTTCAAAATCCTCAGTTACTGCATATTTGCCCTGCTGTATAGCTTTTTCTGCTTGAGATACAGTGTTTACTTCATAAACATCTTGGGGCGATATTCCGGCAAGCTCAAAGGTTTCCCTTGCCTTTTCAATAGTTCTATTTGCAATGATTGGTATATTCATACCTCTCATTCGCAATACTCGGTCTACAATTCCGCGCCCCATTTGGCCTGTGCCTACAAGGCCTATATTTATTTTTCCGCCTTTCTCTTCAAGCTCCTTAAGTTTAGAATTAAGATTTAGCATTTTTGCTCTCCTTTATAATTAGGAAATAAACGGAATCTAGCTTTCTACACGAATTTTTTGGCCTATTTCAATACAGAAAGGCTCGCTATCCCTCTCTAAGTGTATGTAGCCGGGCATTTTTGCAGATTTTTCATTGTCAAATTTTAGGCAAACATGGCCCATTAATCTTAAATTACTGTTAGCTTTTTCTCCAACTGCTGTAACTGTATAAACTTTTTCGCCGATATAAAGTTTGTCACCGGCTTTTATATCTTCATAGAGTTTGCCTCCGTTATGCATAACAGAAATCTCTTTCATCTCCAAGGGCATCTCTTTTTTGCTAAACAAAACAACTGTTCCCTCATTAAAAAACTTCTTTGCCAGTTCTCCTATATCCACCACTGTTACTTCATACTTCATCATATATTTCCCCTCTATTTCTTAGGAACTTTTTTCCAATCATCTAAAAATTTCTCTATTCCTGTATCTGTAAGAGGATGCTTTATCATTTGTTGTAAAACTTTAAATGGGACGGTAGCAATATCTGCACCGGCTCTTGCCGCCTCAAACACGTCCATTGGAGTCCTTATACTTGCAGCAATTATTTGCGTTGGAATATCATACATAGTAAAAATCTCAGAGATGTTTGCAACAAGCTCGATGCCGTCTTGGGTAATATCGGTAAAGCGCCCTATAAAAGGACTTACATAAGTTGCACCTGCCCGGGCTGCTGCCAGTGCTTGATTTGGGTTGAAAACAAGTGTAACATTTGTCTTTATATTCTTTTTGGACAATCTGCTGGTTGCTTTTAGGCCTTCCCATGTCATCGGAATTTTTATAACGATATTAGGGTGCCAGGCAGCAATTTCTTCGGCTTCTTTTACCATGCCATCAGCATCTAGACTGATAACTTCTGCACTAATAGGCCCATCAACTATTGATGTAATTTCAAGAATGGTTTCCCTAAAATCCCTGCCTTCTTTAGCTACTAACGTTGGATTTGTAGTAACTCCGCAAATAATTCCTGTTGCGGCTGCCTCTCGGATCTCATCCACATTTGCAGTATCAATAAAAAACTTCATATTCATTCAACCTCCGTATCTAGTTCTTGTTTTACTCTATTTTATACTATTTTTAAGAAGGTTTCTAGTCAAAGTAACATTTCAAATCATTGTTAAAAAATTTTGTGTCATCTTGAGCATAAGCGAAGTATTTGCCGGCAATAACTTTAAACTTCATTATAAGAACCGGATTTTGCGCGGAAAATCTATTTCCGTTGCATGCAAGATCCGGTTCTTATAAGCAACCTAACTTAGAGAAGTTAGCGACTTTTATCACTGATTAGGTCAAATAGCTGAAGCCCAAAACTTTGCAGATCCTTGAAGAATTAGTCATTGAGCTTTATTCTTTCACCCGTTTTAAGATAAACTGCCATTTCTCCGATATTAGTGCTGTGATCACCTATTCGTTCAAGCTGCCGCGCTACCATAATTAATTGGACGCCTTGATGAACAGTAGAAGCATCTTTGGTCATTATAGCAATTAAATCTTCAAATACCCGCGCATATAAATGATCTATTTCTTCTTCCATGCTAACGATACTTTTTGCAATTTCTACGTCTCGTTTTACATAAGAATCCAGTGATGTTCTTAATATGTCTTGAGCAATTTTGGCCATCCGAGGAATATCAACAAGGGGCTTTATATACTCTTGTCCAATTATTCTTTTTGCTATCCTTGCAATATTTACTGCTATATCGGAAATTCTCTCCAAATCAGTTGCAAGCTTTACTGCAGAAAATATTGTTCGCAAATCTTTAGCTATAGGTTGCTGGCGTATTATCATTTCTATACTTTTGTCTTCGATTACTTCTTGAAGCCTGTCTACTTCATCATCGCGATCAATGACTGTTTCAGCTATCTTAATATCTTTGGCAGTCAGAGATTCTACCGCTTCCCGTATCTGCTGCTCAATAATTGCCCCCATCCGCAGGATATCACAGTTTAGATCTTCCATTTCTTTGTCAAGAGAAACTCTTGAAGTTGACAATTTTAAACACCTCTTAATCTTTTATATTAACCGAATCTGCCTGTTATATAATCTTCAGTGCGCTTATCTTTTGGGGTATGAAACATCTCTAATGTAGGACCAAATTCTATAAGCTCGCCGCTCAAAAAGAATGCTGTAGAATCAGAAATTCTTGCCGCCTGCTGCATATTATGGGTTACTATTATAATTGTATAATCTTTTTTTAAATCAAGAATTAAATCTTCCACGCGCATTGTCGATATCGGATCAAGTGCCGAGCATGGCTCGTCCATTAAGACTATTTCCGGTTCAACGGCAAGAACTCGACCTATGCATAATCTTTGTTGCTGACCGCCGGACAGCCTAAGGGCAGAATCCTTTAATCTGTCCTTGACTTCATCCCATAATCCCACAGATTTTAAGCTGTGTTCCACGATATTATCAAGTTTATGTTTGTCTTTTATGCCATGTATTCTCGGCCCATAAGCAATATTGTCGAATATACTCATAGGAAACGGGTTCGGCCTTTGAAAAACCATGCCTACCTTTTTCCTCAATTGCACGACGTCAACTGTGTCTAGTAATATATTTTCATTATCAAGAAAAATAGCTCCCTCGGCTCGCGCTTCTTCGATAAGGTCATTCATTCTGTTGATATTTCTTAAAAAAGTAGTTTTCCCGCAACCGGAAGGACCTATTAATGAAGTTACTTGATTACCTTCAATATTCATATTAATGTTCTTTAAAACCTGATGTTCTCCATAAAAAAAATTAAGATTTTCAACTTTTATTTTAGTTGTCATATGAGTCCTCCGCTATCTTACACTAAATAATATTTTTGCTTAGCTGTATTTTGGCAAACTTACTTTAAATGTGCTTCCCTTGCCCAGCTGACTTTCTACGCTGATTTTCCCATTTAAGCTTTCTACTAAATGTTTTACCACTGCAAGTCCCAGCCCAGTACCGCTTGCACTTGTGATTCCCGGTCCTTGCACCCTATAAAAGCGTCCGAAGATTCTCTCTAGCTCGTCTCCTGCAATACCAATTCCGTTATCTGCAACTGAAATGCTGATAAAGTCCGATTCATCTTCAATTTCGACAGTTATATTTCCGCCTTCCGGAGTGTACTTTATAGCATTATCTAAAAGATTTATAATAATTTCTAAGACGCTGTCTTCATCACCTGTTACCGGCCCTAAATTTTCTGGAAGTCTAAGATTTAATAAATGCCCTTTATCATCTATGTTTTTTTGTAAGAGCTTTACCGCTTTATTTACAACGGATGCTATATTCACAGGTCTCTTGGGTATGGAAAAATCTGGTTTTTCTATACGTGACAGATATAGAAGTTCATTAATTAAGCGAGTCATGCGGTCTGTCTCCTGCTTTATTATCCTCAAAAAGTATCGACAGTTTTCTTCACTTTTATAAGCTCCATCTAAAAGAGTTTCTGCGAAGCCGGATATAGAAGTCAATGGCGTCTTTAATTCATGGGATACATTTGATACGAAATCTGATTTCATTTTTTCAAGTCTTTTTAACTCTGTAATATCTCTCATAACCGCTACTGCACCTAAATTATTCTCTTTATCTATCGGTACAACATTTATCCAAAAAATTCTTTCGTCATAGGTATTTATCTTTATCTCCCGAGTTGAACCCTTTCTAGTTTTCAACACTTCATTTATCAGATCATGTAATTCTCTATTTCTCAAAACTTCTAAAAGGTGCTTGCCCAAAGTTTCTTCTTGTCTTATCTTGAAAAGTCTTTCAGCCGCAAAGTTCATCATTACTACACGACAGTTTTGGTCAACTGCGATAAGTCCTTCTGCCATGCTTGCTAAAACAGCCCTTGTTTTATCTGTTTCTTCTTTCAGTTTTCCCACTGTCTCTTGCAGATTTTCAGCCATGCGGTTAAAAGATTCGGCTAAAATCTTTGTTTCATAAGGAGGCCTTAGAGGAACTTTCAAATCATAGTTCCCGCATGATATTTTTTTTGCCGCATATGATACTTCTTCTATAGGTTTTGTTATCCTTCTAGAAAAAATAGTACTTATCAAAAACGCAACTAAAAGACCGGCAAGACTTGCCGAAAAAAACATTTTCCATATATTGCGTGTCAATGCATTTATGTGGGATATTGGAACTGCCAAACGTAAAACATAGGCTATATCATGATTTTCAAGAATTGGAATTGCCACATACATCATTTCTGTTTTTAAGGAACTGCTGTAGCGTACGCTTTTTCCGATATTTCCTAAATATGCTTCTTTTATTTCCGGTCTTGTACTATGGCTCTCTGTATCAGAGGGATCCTTTTCGCTGTCGGCTATCACGTTGCCATCAATATCGACAATTGTGATTCTTGTTTTTATTTCGTTTCCTAACTCTTTTACAGCAGTTTCTAACTGTCCTAAAGTATTTTCCTCTTGTTTTATCTTAAGGGCTAAAAACGGGCGCACGGCAAATGCACGGGTTTCAAGATCGTCTTCCGTCTTTTGTATAAAGTAGTCTTCAACAACTTTTGCAACAGCATAACCGGTTATAGACAGGCTAATAAGGACTATAATCATACAGGCCGCAAAAATATTTCGCCTCATAATCTCACTCCTTGACGCTAAAACGATATCCTATGCCGCGAATTGTATCAATACTGTATTTGCTGCCGGTGTCTGCTTCTTCGATCTTTTTTCTAAGATTGCAGACGTGTACGTCAACAGTCCTCGTATCGCCCATATAATCATATCCCCAAACTTGTTCTAAAAGCTGCTGACGGCTAAAAACATTAAATGGATTTGATGCAAGAAGTTTAAGAAGCTCAAATTCTTTTAATGTAAGATCCAGCTTTTTACCGTAAAGAACAGCTTCGTATTTCAAATCATCTATAATAAGGTCCGGATTATTTACAGGCAGGCTATCACTATCTTGCTCTTCTACGCGCCGCATAACCGCCCCAACTCTTGCAACAAGTTCTCGCGGGCTAAAAGGCTTTGTAATATAATCATCCGCTCCAAGTTCAAGACCTACAATTTTATCAACCTCATCATCGAGGGCAGTAAGCATAATTATTGGAATTTTTCTTGTTCTGGGATCTTCTTTTAAAATGCGGCAAACTTTTAATCCATCTATTTTCGGTAACATGATATCAAGAATTATCAACAAAGGATTATCATTTTTTGCAATATCTAGAGCCTCTTGACCATCAGCAGCTTCTACCGTTTTATATCCTCTGCTTTCAAGGTTAAACTTAATTAGTTCGCGAATATTTTTTTCGTCATCCACTACTAATATGGCCTTTTCGCTGTTTTCCATTGAATACCTCCGAAGATAGATTTTATAATTAATAAAATACTTATTCTATTTCTACGGCTATTATACCATAAAAACGAAAAGACCATCTATTGGTATCATCGAGAAGAAAATCTTGAATAACGATTTGAAATCCCATGAGCGAGTAAATTTAATATTAATACGACTGCTATAAGAACTGTTGCCGCAGAGAAGGCCATATCCATTGCTCCTACTTCCATAGCAGTAATATATATGTGCATAGCCAGAGTTCTGGCCGGGTCAAAAACTGAAGTTGGCAAAAGTATCGAACCACCAAGAGTTAAAAGAAATGCCGCCGTTTCTCCAATTATTCGGCCTATTCCTAGAATCACGCCGGTTAATATACCTGGCATTGCAGTAGGAAGCGTTACATGAATAAGCGTTTGCTCTTTTGTTGCTCCAAGAGCAAGACTCGCCTCTTTGTATTCTCTCGGAACTGTTTTAATCGCTTCTTCAGCATTTCGTATTATTACCGGAAGTATCATAAGCATTCCCGTCAGAGCGCCTGATAAAATCGACCAGCCGCCGGTAACCGATTTTAGTCTCGTAACGAAAAACGCAAATCCAAAAAGGCCAAAAACAATAGAAGGTACTGCTGAGAGCATATCATTTCCAAAACGTATAGATTTCACCAAAAAAGTTTCTTTTGAATACTCAGTAAGGTATACCGCCGCCGCAATGCCCAAAGGAGCCGCCATGGCAATTGTAAGTAAGGTAAAGTACACTGTGCCGACTATTGCCGGATAAACGCCTCCTTCCATGCCCATCCGTCGCGGCGATTGGGTAAGAAAATCAATGCTAAGTTTTCCGATGCCTCGAGATACAATATAGGCAAGGATCATCAAAAGAACTGCAATGGTTGCAAGGCCGCTTGTCCAAAGCACTATCTTCATGATATTTTCTACAGTTTTAGGTTTCATTTTGCTGCCGCGTCCTTTCTATAAATTCTAGAGGCAAAAATATTGGTAAGAATTATCATGATAAACAGTATAATCCCCGTCCCAAATAGCGCCTGTGTATGCGTTCCTGCTTCAGCATAAGCCATTTCGATGGCTATATTGCCTGTTAAAGTGCGGATAGGAGAAAAAATTGAATCCGGAAATTTTACGGTATTACCTGCAACCATTATTACCGCCATCGTCTCACCAATTGCTCTTCCCATTCCCAAAACAGTGCCTGCTATAATACCTGATTTTGCAGCCGGAAGAGTTATATGCCAAGTGGTCTGCCATTTAGTAGCTCCTAAGGATAATGAACCTTCTTTGAAATCATTAGGTACTGATTTTAGCGCATCCTTTGCCATATTAATTATAGTGGGAGAAATCATTATGGCCAAAATTATAGACGCTGCAAGGACGCTGTATCCTGATTGGATTTGATTTGTTGAAGGATGTGCTTTTTGGAATTCTCGTATTAGTGGAACGAGCATTGTCATTCCGAAAAGCCCATATATAACCGAAGGAATGCCTGCTAGAAGTTCAACTGCAGGAGTAATTAATCTTTCCGCTTTCTTTGGGGCATATTCTGATAAAAATATAGCTGTGAAAATGCTTAGCGGAACACCTAAAATAAGTGCGCCTAGCGTTGTTGCAAGTGTCCCGCATATCATCGGGAATATTCCATATAAGTTGTCAGAGGGACTCCATTTTTGTCCAAAAACAAAATTAAAGAAACCTACCTTAGTAAAAATTGGGTAGCCTTCAATAAAAACAAAAAGGCCGATTAACATAACAGATGTTATGGAAAGAGCGGCGCATATAAATAATATTTTTTTCATATGGATTTCTCCTAAATCATGATTATTTTACCGGAATAAAATCTTGTGCCACTATTTTTTGGCCTTCCGGGCTTAATACAAAATCCAGGAATATTTTGACAAGTCCTGTAGGTTCGTCTTTTGTCATATAAATAAACGGCCTAGAGATTTTATAAGAATTGTTAAGAACGGTTTCTTTAGAAACTTCTATTCCGTCAACTTTTATAGCTTTTACTTCGCTATTTAAAGAACCAAGAGATATGAACCCTATCGCATTAGGATCCCCTGCTACAGCAGTTCTAAGTGCACCTGTAGAATTTTGAACGATGGCCCTGTCTGTAAATTTTGCATCCTTGCCGAAAACTATCTCTTCAAAAGCACCTCTTGTGCCAGAACCATCTTCACGAATTACAACGGTTATTGGAGCGTCTTTACCGCCAACGTCTTTCCAGTTGGTTATTTTGCCTGAAAAAATTTCTTTTATTTGTTCAAGTGTTAAATCTTCAACAGGGTTTTGTGTATTTACAATTATTGCTATACCGTCTTTTGCTATAATGAATTCTTTAACTGTCTTTTCCTCCGGTTTTAGTTCTCTAGAAGATGCACCAATATCTGCTGTTCCCTCTTGAGCCGCTTTTATACCGGCACCTGATCCGCCGCCTGCCACATTGATTTTTACTTTAGGATATTTACTCATAAATGCCATTGCCAGTTCTTCCGACAGAGGTTGAACCGAAGTCGAACCTGCTATCTGGATAGAGCCGCTGATTTCTGTTTCACCTCCTCCCTGAGCTCCGTTTTGAGACTCAGGAGCGGAACTGGAATTACCGCATCCCGCAGAAAAAACCAAAACAGCACACAATAGCGTTGCAAAAATGAATCTCGCTTGTTTCTTTAACATATTCTCCTTCCTTTCAAATTAAATTTTCTTTCTGATTTAATTATAAGGATGAAGTTTTATGGTTGTGTTAAGGGAATGTTAAATATTATTGCATATATGTAAAATATAAATTCGAAATCTAAAAAAGCAAATAAAAAAATCATCTTTAGGAAAATTAGCTGGTAAAAAAATAAAAGACGTAAAAGATCAAAATCTTCTTCTACGTCTTGTTTTCATCTGGTGCCGAAGGCGGGATTCGAACCCGCACATCCTTGCGGACACTAGACCCTGAATCTAGCGCGTCTGCCAATTCCACCACTTCGGCTTATTGCGTTGCTTTTGGTAATCAATGCATTATTTATAATACCATATTCATATAAGGAATTCAACATCTAATCTTTCTGAAATCACATGACTTTTTCTGTTTTGCAGACAATCTTAGGAGTTGAAAAAATGTAATTACAGGCATTAAGGATAACTAACTCATGTAAATTACAACTTGCTTAAAAAAAGAAAAATTTATAAAATTGCTTTATGTTGTGTTGTTTTGATATATAATAAATAAAGGGAATTACAATCTTAACCCAGAAGGAGGCTTTTTTATGCTCAGCTCGATATTTACCTTTTTTATCGCGTTAGTAGTGCTTTATATATTGGGAATGCTTTTGGTAATACCTATAAAGATAGCATGGCGGCTTATATATAACGGCATAATAGGCGGTTTGACGCTGCTGCTTTTAAATCTTGTAGGTGGTTTCTTTGGCTTGGCGCTTCCCATCACGCCGCTTACAGCGCTGCTTGTTGGCTTTTTAGGTGTACCTGGCGTCATAATACTGCTTATCGCAAACTATTTATAATTAAAAGATTTAATCTACTCCGTTATAATAATGCCCTCTAGTTATTTTGCCGAATGTGCATTGTGTTATTTCGCCTTGTTTGTCTATGGCTTGTTTATATATTTTTACTGTTCGCATTAGCTCATTACTATCATAACCATTTAGGTTTAAGCGCAAGCTGTAAGGCTCAGCCGATAATAAATCATCTATTTTATCAGCCATGTACATTTGATGCGCATTTTCTATCTCTATATGGCAGCCGTATTTATCAACATAAGTTCTTATAGGTAAAAGCTCGCCTTTGCGGTCGCGCAAGCTGTAGTGCTGTTTTAGGCAGGGTCTAGAACAAGAGTGTGACAAGTTAAAGTTATTGCAAACCGAGCCTATCGGACAACCTTCTGCTACCATCAGGGGTATGTTGCCGTGCGCCATAAGTTCCATTGGGATGCTGGTGCGCAGCTCTTTTATTTGCGAAAGAGTAAGCTCCAGCGAGGGCATAAAGCGCTTTATTCCCATCTTGGCATAGGTTTGGACTGCGTTACTGTTGAATATATTCAAGCTGTAATCGCCGTATATTTCAGCTATCCCCGCTACTTTAGCGCAGTTAAGCTGGCCTATATCTGAAACCAATACGCCGCTATAAAGCTTTTGTATACATAACAGAGCTTCTCTTATGGCACTAAGCCTGATATTGCGCGTTACCCGCGGAAAGACCCAAATTAATTGTATGCCGGCATCTTTACATAATCTGGCAATTTGTGCAGCATCGGCGCCAGTAGCTTCTTTTGCGCTTATGCGCAGATAGATGCCATCAGCTCCTGCCTGGATGGCAGATGAAACAAGGCTTAGGTTGTCTAGCATAACAAATATAGCAGGTTTTTTGCATTTATATGATTGCTGCATATACGTTATAGGCGGCATATGGGATTCTATAACTACCGGTTGCCTGTGTTTTTTATCTATGCGCCGGTTTACAAGCTCTTCAATGGCAGATCTACGCAGAGCGTTTAACACCGATATGGGTATCCATGCATTAGGCGAAATATTAACGCCTATATTATTAAAGTTAAATGGTAAATCTCCCACCCGCTTTATTTGCTCTATAACACGTTCTTTTTGCAGTGCTGCATTTCTCGCTGACTGCACAATTTCCGTACCTGTGCATTTAACATTATTACCGTCACTGTCCCAAACCTCGATTGACGGCGGCTTTCCTTCAATAAGATTAACTTCAGCTTTTAAACCTATATACCTTTCGGCTTTTTTGATATATGCTTTTATTTTTTTATCCAAATTTGTATCCAGTGTTTTATATATTGCAGTACCTTGCGGTGCAGGGCTGTTTATTCGCACCAAAATATAGCGGCCTGCAGGGGCTTCCTTTATAGGACCATTTACATCTTCCATATATGTTACTATCTGGCCAGTACTCTTGTCGCTTTGCCTTATCTCTATTCCATCGCCCAAAGCAAGAGGCGCCTCAAGCTTTATATTTGCCATGTTTCGATGAGCATCATAGCTTTTGATGCAGCCAAGAGGAACTCCCCAGTTATCAGGCTTTTCCGGACATATCATATTTATGCCAGATTTGCCATAAATATAACCTTTAGAAAATCCACCACGATTAAACACTTGCATAAGCTGCATTTTGTCCTGTTCATCGGCTAGAGGATTTATACCGGCCTCCATCCTGTCAAGTGCTTTTCTGTATTTCGATACCACTATGGCTACATACTCAGGACTTTTCATACGTCCTTCTATTTTAAGCGCTGATACCCCCGCTTCGGACAGCACATGCAGCTCATCTATCAGGCACATGTCTTTCATGCTCAGCAGATGCTGAGACGATGATATTCGGCTGCCCTCCCGAACTAGTGAATATGTCATACGGCAGGGTTGGGCACAACGGCCTCGGTTGCCGCTGCGGCCTCCCATAAAGCTGCTCATAAGGCATTGCCCGGAATATGAGTAGCACATTGCACCATGTACAAAAACTTCTATTTCTAAACCGTCTATATCGGCAAGGTCAGCTACTTCATCCAGTGATAGCTCCCGGGCAGGCACAATGCGCTTGAAACCAAGTAATTTTAGGGCAGCAGCGCCATAAGAGTTGTGCACTGTCATTTGTGTGCTAGCATGCAGCGGCATATCTGGTAAGTATTGCCTTATCAGAGCGGCTACGCCTATATCCTGCACTATAATTCCATCAGCACCGCTTTCATATAGCATCTCAAGATAAGGTACCAGTGTTTTAAATTCGTCATCACGCACAAGCGTATTAACTGTAATATATACCTTAACGCCCCTTAAATGGGCATAATCTAAGGCATATTTTAAATTGCCGTCATTAAAATTATCGGCATACTGGCGCGCATTAAAAGCACTGCCGCCTATATACACAGCGTCAGCTCCGGCTTTCACAGCAGCCTCAAAGGCTTCAAGGCTGCCTGCAGGTGCTAAAAGCTCCATCATAAACAAAGCATCCTTTCAATAAACTACCTGTTCATCTACTGCATCGTCGTTCTATAGAATTAAGCACGTAATTTTTGAGTTTTCTTTAAGAACTCGCCGGTGTATGAGCGAGGATTCTTGGCTATTTCTTCCGGAGTGCCAACGGCTATCACTTCTCCGCCTTCATCCCCGCCTTCAGGTCCTAAATCTATTATATAATCTGCTGTTTTTATAACATCCAAATTATGCTCGATAACTATAACTGTACTTCCTGCGTCAACTAGACGCTGCAGTACATTTAAGAGTTTTCGAATATCATCCGGGTGTAGTCCTGTTGTTGGCTCATCCAAAATGTAAATCGTATTGCCATTGCTTTTTCTAGAAAGTTCTGTAGCAAGTTTTACCCTCTGGGCTTCTCCGCCGGATAGCGTAGTAGACGGCTGACCCAATTTTATATACCCAAGACCTACATCTTGCAGTGTTTCAAGTTTCCGCTTGATTTTGGGAATGCTGTCAAAAAATTTCAGAGCCTCATCTACCGTCATGTCCAATACATCAGCTATATTCTTGCCCTTGTATTTTACTTCAAGTGTCTCTCTGTTATAACGTTTACCTTTGCATACTTCGCAAGGCACATATATATCAGCCAAAAAATGCATTTCAATTTTTATTATGCCATCACCTTTGCAGGCTTCGCAGCGACCACCGCTTATATTAAAACTAAACCTGCCCGGTTTATATCCTCTCATACGTGCTTCAGGAGTAATTGAAAAAACTTCCCTTATGTCATTAAACACATTAGTATATGTTGCAGGATTCGAACGCGGCGTCCTGCCTATTGGCGATTGGTCAATATCTATAACTTTTTCTATTTGTTCAGCTCCAATTATTTTGTCAAAATCTCCCGGTAAATCCTTCGAGCGATAAAGTTTTGCTCGCAATGACTTATAAAGTATTTCATTTACCAATGTGCTCTTTCCCGAACCTGAAACTCCGGTAACACAGGTAAAAAGCCCTAAGGGAAACTTAACATCTATGTTTTTTAAATTGTGTTCTCTGCACCCTTTTAATTCAAGCCATGAACCTGAAGGTTTTCGTCTGTTTTTCGGAACAGAAATTTTCTTTTTGCCGCTAAGGTACTGGCCGGTAATGGATTCTTCCACCTTTTGAATATCTTTTGCGCTTCCGCATGCAACTACTTTGCCACCGTTTTCGCCTGCGCCGGGCCCAATATCCACTACATAATCTGCTGTTCTGATGGTATCTTCGTCATGTTCTACAACTATGACGGTATTTCCAAGATCGCGCAAGTCTTTTAGTGTTTTTAAAAGTTTTTCATTATCCCGCTGATGAAGGCCAATACTAGGTTCATCAAGTATATATAGTACACCCACAAGCCTTGACCCAATTTGAGTTGCAAGACGTATTCTCTGAGATTCACCGCCCGAAAGGCTCGCTGAAGCTCGATCAAGGGTCAGATAGTTAAGTCCCACATCAACCAAAAATTGGAGGCGATTATGAATCTCTTTGAGGATTTGATGTGCTATTATTTCCTCTCTCGGGGTTAGAGAAAGATTTTTAAAAAAGTTGATAGCCTCATTTATTGAAAATGCAGTTACCTGAGCAATGGATTTATTTTCAATTGTAACTGCCAAGCTTTCAGGCTTTAACCTTGCACCGTTACACGCAGGACATGGTTTTGTGCTCATGTATCTTTCTATTTCTTCTCTAGAATACATAGAATTTCCATCATTGTAACGTCGTTTTAAATTATTTATCACACCTTCAAAATTTCCCTTATAATGTCTGGTATTATCGCTAAACCTGCTTTCGTAATAAAACTCAATGGGTTCTTTTGAGCCGTAAAGAATGGTATTTACAACATTTTTAGGCAAATTCTTAATTGGAGTTTCCGGGCTTTGATTATAGTGATCCAGCACAGCCATGAGCATTTGATAATAATATCCTCCAGGAGTGCTGCTCCATGGCTCTACAGCCCCTTCCGCTATGGATTTTTCTTTGTCAGGTATTACAAGATCCGGATCTATTTCCATATTAATTCCCAGACCGTCGCATACCGGACAAGCTCCATAAGGACTGTTGAAGGAAAACATTCTTGGTGTAAGTTCTTCCAAGCTTATATTACAGTCTGCACACGCAAATTTTTGCGAGAAAAGCATTTCTTCTTTGCCGATTACGTCTACTATGACCAATCCTTCAGATTGGGAGAGGGCAATTTCTATAGAATCTGCAAGTCTTGACTCAATTTCCGGCTTTATAATAAGCCTGTCGATGACAATCTCTATATCGTGCTTTTTATTTTTGTCAAGCTTTATTTCCTCATTTATATCTTTTATTTCGCCATCGACTCTGACTCTTACGAAGCCATTTTTTTTGATTTTTTCAAGCATTTTCTGAAACTCGCCTTTTTTTCCCCGGGCAACCGGAGCTAATATTTGGATGCGAGTTCCTTCCGGCAGTTCCATTATCGCATCAACCATCTGATCTACGGTCTGTTGTGATATTTCTTTACCGCATTTCGGGCAGTGAGGTTTGCCTATCCTTGCATACAGTAAACGCAGATAATCATAAATTTCCGTGATTGTTCCAACTGTAGAACGCGGATTTTTGCTGGTAGTTTTTTGATCAATGGATATGGCCGGTGAAAGACCTTCTATATAGTCAACATCCGGTTTCTCCATTTGGCCCAAAAATTGTCTGGCGTAGGCCGAAAGAGACTCTACATAACGTCTCTGCCCCTCGGCGTATATTGTATCAAAAGCCAATGTAGATTTTCCCGAACCAGAAAGTCCAGTAATTACTACTAACTTATCCCTCGGAATTTCTACATCTATATTTTTAAGGTTATGTTCTCTTGCACCTTTAACTATTATTTTATCCATCTAATCGCTTTCACTCACCCTGTACTATTTTGTCTTTACTACGCTAAGCTTTTCAGCCTTTATCTCAAATATGATATCACGTATCTCAGCAGCCTTCTCAAATTCAAGCCGCTTTGCTGCTTCCTGCATTTCTTTTTCAAGATTTTCAACAAGAGCTTTAAGCTCTTTTTTGCTCATCTTTTCGATGTCTTTCTCAGGTAAGTAATCCGCCTCATCTTCTGCAACTTTTGTGGCTTCTATAGGTTCTCTTATCGTTTTTTGGACTGTTGTAGGCACTATACCATGTTTCTTGTTATATTCCAACTGAATTTTGCGCCGGCGGTTAGTTTCATTTATTGCCCTGGCCATGGATTGTGTAATTGTATCAGCATACATTATAACTTTCCCGTCTATATTCCTGGCTGCCCTGCCGATAGTTTGGATAAGGGAAGTTTCGGAACGCAAAAATCCCTCTTTGTCAGCATCAAGAATCGCTACTAGCGAAACCTCCGGCAAATCCAATCCTTCTCTTAAAAGATTGATACCTACAAGGCAGTCAAATTTTCCAAGCCTTAAATCTCGTATTATTTGCAGCCGTTCCAATGTATGGATTTCAGAATGAAGATACCTAACGCGGATACCTGCTTCTCTTAGATAATCAGTCAGATCTTCTGCCATTCTTTTAGTGAGAGTAGTAACTAAAACCCTTTGATTATTCTTGGCCCTCTGCTTAATTTCTCCTATTAAGTCGTCGATCTGCCCTTTAATCGGTCTAATTTCAACTTCCGGGTCAACTAAACCGGTAGGACGAATAATCTGCTCAACTACTTGGGAACTTTTAGTAAGCTCATATTCGGCCGGTGTGGCAGATAAAAAAACTACTTGGTTTATGCGATCTTCAAATTCTTCAAAAGTCAAAGGGCGGTTGTCAAATGCCGACGGCAGCCTAAACCCGTGTTCTACCAATGCTTCCTTTCTTGAACGATCACCTGCCCACATGGCATGAATCTGGGGCAGAGTAACATGGGATTCATCTATAATAATTAAGTAATCTTTAGGGAAATAGTCAAGCAGCGTAAATGGTGCATCTCCGGCTTTTCGTCCCGACAGATGTCTTGAGTAATTTTCAATGCCTTTGCAGTAACCCATCTCTTGAAGCATCTCAATATCATATTTAGTTCGCTGTTCGAGCCTTGCAGCTTCAAGAACTTTATCCTGACTTTTTAGCTCTTTAAGTCGCTGTGCAAGTTCGCTTTCGATTGATTTTACAGCAGCTTCTATTTTGTCCTTCGGAGTTGCATAATGGGACGCAGGGAATATGGACACATGGTTGCGTTCACCTGTTATTTCTCCAGTCATCGTATCAACTTCAAGAATTCGATCTACTATATCGCCAAAAAATTCAATACGTATAGCCCTTTCAGTAAAAGAAGCCGGAAATACCTCTAAGACATCGCCACGAATGCGGAACGTGCCGCGGTGAAAGTCTATTTCATTACGGTCGAATTGTATCAAGACAAGCTTTTTTATTACCTCATCTCTGTCTATTTCCATGCCCGGTCTGAGTGAAACCACTTGATTTTTATAGTCCACCGGAGAACCAAGACTATATATGCAAGACACACTTGCCACAATTACCACATCCCGGCGTTCAAAAAGAGCCGATGTTGCTGAATGTCTGAGCTTATCAATTTCGTCATTTATTGATGCGTCTTTTTCTATATAAGTATCGGTTTGGGGAATGTATGCCTCCGGCTGATAATAATCATAGTAACTTACAAAGTATTCCACAGCATTATTTGGAAAAAATTCTTTAAGCTCGCTGTAAAGCTGGCCTGCTAGCGTCTTATTGTGAGCTATAACAAGCGTCGGCTTCTGGACTTTTTCAATCAAATGTGCTATTGTGAAGGTTTTGCCTGTGCCGGTTGCACCAAGAAGTGTTTGAAATTTATAGCCTTTGTTAATCCCATCCGTAAGCTGACAGATTGCTTTTGGCTGATCTCCTCGGGGGATGTATTCCGAAATAACCTTAAAGCTTCCCATAAATTCACCTTCTAAACTAAAGAGATACCGCAACTTTTATTATAACATACTGCAAAAGGGTGTAAAGAATAAAACAAAACTTTTGTTTGCCTTAAATTTCAGTGCAAAAGAAAAAGTCGGGATAACCCGACTTAATTAACATAAATTATTTTGTTTCTTCTGCGCGTGAAGAAACCGTTAGATTTTGTTCCAAAACTGTCTCTATTACGAAACTGTGTATCAATGTTTACTATCTTCATCATAATATCCTTTTTTTCTTTTTCGGATGCAGAAGTGTAAGCTCTGAGCAGCATATCCCTTTCATGCTCCAAATATTCTTCTCTTGTCATAAAAAAGCCTCCTTTTTCCTAAAAAAGTTCTATAAATAAAGCTCAAACTAAATTATAATGTGAGCGTTATATCTTTCACAATCATTATAGCATATATTAAACTTTCCATCAAGTATTTATAATCAAAAATGTCATATATTTTCTAAAAAGTTTCTATTTCTTCCAATCATTGAAACAATAATGTAATTACTCTATAATTAAGATGAGGTGAGTAAATTGACCTTCAATCTAAAAAATTATAATCCGCCGACGATAGGAGTCATAGCCGGGACACCTGTAGATACACAGATGGGAGTAGATTTTATATTAAAAAACGGGCTTAGAGCAATAGGAGTACCTACCGCTTCAAGCCCTGAAGAACAAAATCGCCTTCAATTTTTAAATTCTGACTCTCTTACTCAAAAAGTATTGGGAATTATTAATGATTTTGAGGAAAAAAACATTTTTCGCACCATGATCTATTGCAATTCCCTTTCCGCAGCAATAGATGTTAGATATATCAAAGATGCGTGTCAAAATTCTAAGATAGTAACTCCGCTAGATGTTTACCAAAGACTTGCCTCAAAATATAATAAAATTGCCATATGGGCTGCTAACGGTCAATGTCTTTCTTCGATTGAACGCATATTTTATGAAGTAAATCCATCAATAGACATTATTGGCATATCCATGTTGCCGGTTATTAAAGCTATTGAAAGCGGCAATGACCCTCGGTCAATTATCTTAGAGTTTAATCTTGTTTCTCTTGCAGCAAAGGAATTTGCATCCGATGGTTTAATCTTAGCTTGTACTCATCTTCCCTATCTGCAGGCAGAGCTTTTAAAAGAAGTAAAAATTCCAATTATAGACCCTGCAGTTGAAATGCTTAAGATGCTTGTTTAGGTCATTTCTTCTTGATGACGCTTTTTAAAAAGAGCTTTCAACTTTTTTCTCAGCAGCCCGCCTTCCTCCATAACTACATAAGAACCTGTGTTTCCTTTTGGAACTAAAATCGCCCCTAAGTCGCTTATGCCTTTAGGGAACTGGTTAAATTCAAGTTTTTTTAATGTTCCGTCAAGACTCCTTGCTGTGAGCCATATAAATGGTGGATATTCCATTAAAATTTCATGTATTTTTCCCGGTTCATCCAAATCTTGTCCATTCAGCGAAAGAATTATATCTCCGGAACTTAATCCCATTTTTTCTGCCGGAGAGTTTTTTATTATATCAAGAACCATCTCGCCGTGAATAGGAGGCACAAACAAGGGCTCACTTGCCTGCTCATTTTTTCTGCCGGTAATTATTAAGAATTCATGACCTGCCGGTGCGAAAACAGCTGCCGCATATGCAAACAATCTTAGCCGTGAAGCTAAAACCGATAACAGCAAAAGCGTAATGCTAAAAGCAAACAAATTTGCAGCAGAAGACTTGCATTTTTCTTTCGGTTTCTTTGTTAATGCTATATCTCCATATCCTAAAGCCGCAACCACCGGAATCATAAAATAAATTACATTGAGATTTTCAGCAATATTTACCGGCGGCTTGATTAGAGGCCACCAATCGGGCATTTGAAGCATGTCTATTGCTTGAAAATTTCCTGTCAATATAGCTAGGAGCATTATTGGAACAGGCCAAAATTCCTGAAGCGAAAATCCTCCTATAATCCCGTAGCGTTCGTCTCTTACTAAAACCGGTATTGGATTTTTATAGCCCGAAAAGAATATCAGAAGGCTTTCGACAAAATGAAGCGCTGCCACGAGTCCCATAAGACCGGCTACATCAATATCCAAGAGTCCTGTGAGAAGTGAAAAAAGCGCTAATAGCCCACCTGCATAAGAAAAACACATCAGGTGTGGGCTAATTAAGGCAAGAATTATAGCAAGAGGCCATACATATGCTATGCCGGCTTGTGTTATACTTATCCCTAATAGAATAACTATCAAACTTCCGATTATTCCTCCAGCAATTCCAAAAAGTGTGGCCCATACTGCTTTATGCAATGGATTAGTTTTTGTAACTCCAAATAAATTTTTTTCTAAAGAAGCGCTTTTTCTAGCCTGATTCCATGCAATAAAAATTACAAGCCAAAAAAATGGGTTTAAGATAGCAGTTGGAATCCCCTGCAATATTAAAACGAGTATCCTACCTAGAGGAAACATATTTACCGCTCCTGTCATTTGACATCAAATAAAGACTTTGTTACTTCTATAGCTTTTAAAAGTTGTGCATCTTTCTCTTTTGAAAGGTCAAAAGAGTTGGAGCCCTCAGGATTTTTAACCGAAAAATCAGGTTCTATCCCCTTTCCATCGATGCATCTGCCACTTGGCAAGTAGTACTTGGCAATTGTTATTTTCATTCCACTGCCGTCTTCAAGAGAAAAAACTTCCTGCACAGAGCCTTTGCCAAAGGTTTTTGCGCCAACTAATTTACCGGCTTTATGGTCTTGGATAGCGCCTGCTAAAATTTCTGAAGCACTAGCACTGTTTTCATTAACCATTACTGTTATGGGCACAGATGCCTTGCTCTCATCAGAAAAATATTCTCCAAGCCTGTTTCCGTTTTTCCCCTCAGTATAGACAATTAATCCCTCGCCAAGGATTTCGTCAGCAATTTTTACCGTTTCATCAAGGGAGCCGCCAGGATTATCGCGTAAGTCTATTACAAGTCCTCTTATTTTCTGTTTTTGCAGTGCATCTAATGCTGTTTTAAAGTCGTTATATGTTTGAGAATCAAAAAACGAAATGCGTATATAGCCGATCTTTGCAGCATCATCAACGATATTATAGTCAACAGTGCTTATGCGAATATCATCTCTTACTAATTCCAATTTTATAAGATCTGAATTCTGGTTTCTTTTGATATACAAAGTTACTTTGGTGCCTTTCTCGCCTCTAATCATTCCAGCTGCTTCATCAAGAGTTTTTCCTGAAAGTTCCGTGTCGTTTACTTTAACTATTATGTCGCCGGGTAAGATGCCGGCTTTTTGTGCAGGGCTTCCCTTTATTGGTGATACCACAATGATGTCTTGTGTCGAATCATCAATACCCAGAACAATTCCTACCCCGCTTAAGCTTCCCTCGAGAGATGAAATAAAATCTTGAAACTCTTTTTTATTCATAAAAACTGAATATGGATCGCCAAGAGAATCTATTACTCCTTTTATGGCTCCACTAGTTAAAGTTTCCATTTCCACATCTTTGATGTATTTATCTTTTACTATTTGTATAACCTCAGAAACAGCCTTTAGGTCTTGGCTGTCATGTTCATCTTTGACTTGAGTTAAAAGGGTGCTTGCATCATTTTTGGCATTTACTTCCCTAAGCTGTTTTCCGCCTACGGTTGTTCCGATGAAAAACGAAAACAGCGATATTGCTAAACACAATATCGCTATTCTTGAGATATGCTTCCAATTATTTTTTCGCATATGTATACCACCTAACGCAATTTTAGCATTATTGTTTTAAAGCTTATTTTAATATTTGTTATTTTACCCAGTCTAATGGGTTTACTACCTCTCCATTTTTAATTACACCAAAGTGCAGGTGTGGGCCCGTAGACCAGCCTGTACTGCCAACTAATCCGATTTTGTCGCCTTTTGACACTTTTTTCCCTTCGGCTACCAGAATCCTGGAAAGGTGAGAATATTGCGTTGAAATACCACCACCATGACTTACTATAATTGTATTGCCATAGGCACCATAAGAACCTGCAAAAATAACTTCACCGTCATCTGCAGCTACTACATCGCTTCCTGTAGATGCTGCTATATCCAGACCCTCGTGAAACCGGTTTGTCTTAAGTATCGGGTGGACACGCCAGCCAAATTCAGAAGTTATATTTGTCGAACTTGGGACAGGCCACTGAAATATTCCGGTTCCGAAAAATCCTTTTTTGTTTTTTGACTCCCAGGCTAATATCTGCTTTCTCAGGTTCTCAGAATCTTTCAGTAGTTGATCCTCTTGACGCTCATATTCCGCTTTTTGTTTTTCAAGTTCAGTCATCAGCCTCTGGCGTTCTCCTCGATAAGCTACGATAGTTGCCCGTCGGCTGCTTATGTCTCTGCGTTGCTGCGCAATAATTCTCTGCTGTTCTTCTAATTCAGCTTTTTTAGCTTCAACTTCTTCCTGTCTTGCTTTAAACTCTGCAAGCAGGTTTTTGTCTGCCTCAATGATTCGCTTTACCATATCAAGCCTTGTTAAAAAATCAGAAAAACTGGAAGATGCTAATATAACTTCTATGTAATCTACAGGCCCGGTCTTATAGAGAGCTCTCATTCGAGTGTTAAGATCATCTTTTTGTTCGGCTACCTTAGCCTCTGCCTGTTTTAGCTCTTCAGTAACATTGACTAATTTTGTTTGTGTTTCCTGAAGCTTTGCTTCAACTGTCGACAATTCCTTTTCTGCGTTGCTTAACTTTATTTCTAGTGACGTAAGCTCTTGGCTTATATCTTTTTTTGCATCTTCAACCTGTTTTATGCTATTCCTTATGTTTTGTATCTGATTGTTTATATTTTGCTGCTGCTTCTTCAAATCATTGATATCGCCAAATGCTGCAGGTGATGCCACCGTCAAAGCAATTGCCAGCAACAAAACACTTGCCAGCATTTTTTGCTTTCTCTTGCCTCCCATGTTCGACTTCACTCCTTATAAGATGCTCTATACATTTAAAAACCGCTTTAGTGAAAAACTACTTCCAAAAGCTCCTATAATCATTCCAATTGCTAAAAATCCAATTGCATAATTGTAAAATTCTTCTATTGGCAGCAGTGAAATCATGGGAATATTCAGCTTTACCGTTATGTAAAGGTAGTGATATGCTACTGCCAAAACCGCAACAGCCAGAAACGAGCCTATAAGCCCTAAGACCATGCCTTCAATTAAAAACGGCCAGCGGACAAACCAATCGGTCGCTCCAATATACTTCATTATACTTATTTCTCGCCGCCTTGCAAAAACAGTTAGTCTTATGGTATTTGCGATTATAAAAATTGAAATTGCTGTAAAAACCACCATTATTACAAAGCCGATTATTCGTATCCAGTAAACTATTTTAAACAATTTTTCTACAATGCCTTTGCCATACTTGACCTCTTCAATACCGGAAAAGTTTTCAATCTTTTTTGCAATTGCAGGTACATTATGCGGATCATCAGCTTTAATTCTAAATGAGTTTGGCAATGGGTTTTCCATACCTTCTAATAAATCTTCTCCAATTTGTTTTTTAAATTCTTCAAGGGCGGCTTCTTTTGAAATAAAGTCTACCTCTTTTACGCCCGGAATATTAGACAATTCTTCTCTCAATTTAGTTATATCTTCATCTTTTGTAGAATCTGCAAGGTAGGCTGTAATTTCTACTTGAGACTCCACATCTTTTAAAATGTAATTAAAATTTACAGAAAGAAGCAGAAATGAACCTAGAATAATGAGGGCTGAAGCAACTGCTCCAATCGATGCCAAACTCATCCACCTATTCCTTGTAAGACTGGTAAACGATTCCTTGAAGAAGTATTTGATGGTCCTAAGTCTCATTGATATATAACCCTCTTTCTTCGTCGCTTACCAGACTGCCTTCTTCAAGGCGGATAACCCTTTTTTTCATGGAATCTACTAACTCGCGGGCGTGAGATGCAACTACCAGCGTAGTTCCCATCTTATTAATGTCATCTAATAAGTTCATGATATCTCTAGACGTATCAGGATCCAGGTTACCTGTAGGCTCATCTGCTACTAAGACATCAGGATTATTCACAATGGCTCTTGCTAAAGCGACTCGCTGCTGTTCTCCTCCCGAAAGTTCCGAAGGTCTTGCTTTTGCTTTATGAGATAGACCCACCCTTTCTAAAACATATGGCACCCTTTTTTTGATATCCCTGTTCGATGCTTCAACCACTTGCATCGCAAATGCGATATTCTCGTATACGGTTTTATCCGGCAATAACCGAAAATCCTGAAAAACAATACCTATTCGCCGTCTTAAATATGGTATTTCCCGCCTCTTCATTCGAGTAATATTTTTTCCTGCAAAAAATATCTGGCCTTTAGTAGGAAGTTCCTCTCTAAATAAGAGCTTTATTAAAGTTGATTTTCCAGCACCACTGGGGCCTACAACAAATACAAATTCGCCTTTTGCTATCTTAAAACTTATATCCTTAAGGGCCACTTGGCCACCAGGATAGACCTTAGTCACTCCATACATTTCAATCAAATTGCTCACTCCAAAATCAGTCAACCTGTTAAAAATTAATGCGTATATAATTTTAACTTCGACATTATTACTAAAAATCCTTCACGAAAAACTAATTCTTTAAATCCTTTTACCGCTATTTTCAAAGCCTATATAAAGCAGAAAATTGTTACAAATCCTATAAACTTTTATAGGAGAGCACAAAAATAACACTTAACAATTTTATATTTAATACTTAATTCCAATTCTAGCACAAAATCTCAATTTCTGTAATAAAAATCATTATAAAAATCGACTTTTTAATAGTTGCAAAATAAATATTTTGTCATATTGCAGGAAAATAATTAATTTCGTAGAATATAAGTGTGTGTATAGGAGAAAATCGCAAGGAGGACTATATTTTGAAGAATATCGGCGATTTTAAACAGGAACTTATAAAAATTAATAACAAGGTAAATGAAGAAATGTATGGCCGAGGTCTAGATTGGCAAAAAATAGATATTATAGGCGATAAAATAATCGTTTTGTCACTAAATCAACGGATCTCTGTATTAAGACATATTGATGAAAAAGACGCACTTACTGCAAGGTTGATGGACTTAGCTTTGCTAAATGAATTTAAAATTAGAATGAAGGCTTATTTTGAAGAAAAATTTCAACTAAATATACGTTCGATACTAAAAGACTACGACCCTGTAAATCAATTAGCGGGAATGATTATTGTTACAGAGGAACCTGTGGAAAAATTTTTTGAAGAAAAATTTTTAAAAACCCCTTGACAAACTCAAAATTATTTGATAGCTTTGAAAACAGATAGTGCTTGTGAAAAATTTTATAATTGACTGGATAAGGAAGATCTTTTTTTAAAAAGATAGTTCGAGGCCGTCAAATAAATGCCTTTGTAGATAAAGGGAACTGTTATGCTACTTTCCTTTTTGGAATGGTAGGGTGATTTTCCCGTTGAAGAGGTATTTATTTGGCGGCCTCTATTTTTGTCCAAAACAAGGAGGGACTTTTTATGAAGGTCAGAGAATTGATAGGCGTGCTTGACGATATTACAGGAGGGAGGGTAATTACAGATTTAGACGACGTATCTACTGGAAAAAATCCTTTTGTGGTAATAAAAAGCTCGAATATTCCGGGAAAGGCAGTAATGGAAACTCCTGGCCTAGTATACGGAAATCCGGATGCCGAAATTAAAAAGGTTGCAGTAGCTATGACGCTTACCGAAGGAGGTATAGAACTTGCGGGAGCGACAGGAGTAAATGTCATAATTGCGCATCATCCAATTGCCGATGCAGCAAACTCCGGCGGTGTAACACTTAAGTCATATTTAGATCTTTACAATATTTCGGTATTTGAGCTTCATGAAGCATTTCATGGGCTTCATCCCGGTATCTCATACATTCATGGTCACAAGCCTTTTCATTCCGATATCAGATATGGTGGCATCCCTGGAAATATAATGTATGTGGGAAAAACTCTTGACGAAGTAAAGACATTAGGAGACATACTTGATCGTTTAAATAAAATGATGGATATGGACAAGGAAAATCAAGTAATGGGTTCGGAAAGAATTCATTTCAACTGTGCTGACATGAAGGATTCTGCAACATCGGTATTAGGCGAGATATTGCTGGGCACAAAAGACAGTCCGGTAAATACTGTACTTCATATCTTTCCTCATACGGGTTTTACAGCGGAGCACCTTGAAAAAGCCAAGAGCGAATATCCTGAAATAGACACTGTGCTTGCGACTATAAGCCGGGTAAAGGCTGACAGCGCTTTAGTAGCAAAAGCTAAGGAACTGGGGTTAAATTTCATTTGCGGAAATTCCCACGCTTTGGAGATTTTTGAAAACGGATTACCTCTAGCATATGCTTTAAGGCATTATTTGCCCGAGGATATAGAAATAGTAATCTTTAGAGAAAGAATATGCTCTACACCACTTAAAGATTTTGGATCCCAAACAATCAAAGATTATGCAAAATTTATTACAGAAAATTACCTTATTCACGATAAAAAGTAATTTTTAATTGAGGTGAGGCTGTTGTGGGATTTAATTATTAAAAATGGTAACATATTGACCCTAGATGCCCCCTTAAAAAAGAATAGTAATTGTATTTTAATAAAAAATGGTATTATTTCGGATATCGTAGATTGCGAAACAGCAAAAAATCTTCAGGCACAAAAGATAATAGACGCTACAGGGCTTACTGTAATGCCGGGCCTCATCGACTGCCATACGCATTTGTGTGAATATGCTACCGAAGGTGTGCACCATACTACAGGAAAATCTCAAAAAATGGCAGCTATATCTAATTATCTTGATTGTCTGAAAAGTGGAATAACTACTGTTGGTGATCATCACCTTGGCCACCCACTATTGTCAACGCCTCTGAGTGAACTAAAACATACAGCAAGGAATATAGCTTTAGCTGTGAAATTTACTGCTGGAATGTGCTGTTTAGGCACTGAACCATTGTCTTATACTTCATCATTAAAGCCCGGCAGCAACTTGACATTTGATGATTTTAACGATGAGCACTTTGCTAAACTGGCAGTTGAAAGTGAATTTCCCGGTGAGAATATTTTTGTAACTGCAACTGTGGCGAATTTACCACCTGCCTTGGTGCCAAACGGTGGAAAACTAATTTTTAATAGCAAAGATATTTGCAAAATTGTTGATATATTCCACGCTGCAGGAAAAAGAATAGGAGCTCACATAGAAGGTGCCGAAAATATTCAGATATTCATAGATGCGGGCGGCGACGTTATTCACCACGGTCATGGTGCCGAGAATGCTCAGTTTATACAAATGGCTAATAAAAAAATTGCATTGGTTGCTACTCCCCACGGAGGGACAAGCAGATCTCCTAATACACCGGAAGATATTTACAATGCCTTAAATGCAAATGTTGTAACAGCTATAGCCACTGATTCGTATTTGCCTGTGCATCCCCAAGCGATGGGCCTGGGTAATTTAAAAATAGTAGGTCCAAAGGACTTTCTTGCAATATGTAAACCAACGTTTGAATATCTAAATAATAAGGGAATTTCAAAAACCGACTGTCTCAAATTAATAACTGTAAATGCTGCTAAAATAATGGGCCTGGATCTAGAAATAGGTTCTATTAAAAAGCTTAAAAGGGCTGATATTATCTTGTGTAAAGGTGTGCCTGTATTTGATTTTACCAATATTGAATCAATTGCAGCAGTTATTAAAGAAGGTGTGATAGAAATCAATAATAGCGGGTTGTGATTTTTATCATTAATGTGATGGAGGTGATTATTTTCCGGAACTTTTCATGTGTTGTAGAGTTTATTTGGATATCTATGGTTTGTTAAACTCATCATCTATTAAAAAATTATGAGGAGGTTTTTTAAGTGGCTTCAAAGGAAGATAAGACAGTAAACACCAACGAAGTTCGCCCAATTTCGAACATTGAATATGTTGGCTTAACACTCCTAGCGTTAACTCTTATTGCACTTTTTGTTAAACCTGAAATTATCGGCGGCAGCTTTAATGCGATGTTAACAAAAGCTGTTGAACCGGTGGTTAAGACTTACCTTACCGGCACCCTTGGCACCGCCATAATTTTAAGTGTTATGACAGGACGTATATTGGAACGTCTAGGCTTCACAGATGCTTTAATACGTGTTTTTACACCACTTGCAAAGCTTATGAAAATAACACCGTTGATAATAGTTCCTGCAATATACAATATTCTCGGAGATATAAATGCAGCAGGCAGAATTACCGGTCCATCCCTTAAAAAGGCAGGAGCTACAAAAGATGAGCAAAAAATAGCTATTGCAACTATGTTCCAGTCGCAACAGTCTTTTTCGACATTTATGTTAGGTTTGGTAGCTTTTGCAAAAGCAGGTATATGGGCTTTCCCTGTAGTTATCATAGGAATATTTCTTCCTGTAATCGTTGTTCCTTTTGTACTAAGTAAAACTATCTACAGAAATGTCAAATACAAAGATATAAGTGAAATGCCTCGTTTTACCCCAACCACCCCAATTGTACCAACTATATTTAACGGCGCAAGGGAAGGCGCTGAACTGATGTTCTTATTATTGATCCCTGCAGTGGTCGTAGTTTTCGCTATCATAGGATTATTAGAATACATTGGCGTTTGGGCACCAATCGAGTCAGCGATGTCTGCTTTTCTAAATCTTTTATCGATAGATCCTGCAACCGGAATGCAGTCTATCTTAGTTGCACCTACACTTGCAATGAATACCCTGGTAGAAACTATTCAAACTATACCAACGCGTTTTGCTATAGGTTCCTTTATATTAGCAGCATCAGGCCTACCTCTGCAGGTGCCCCTTGCTCAGATTCCTGCAGTTTGGAGTGAATCTTCTGACCTTTCTACGGGCGAAGCCCTTCAGGCATCCCTTGTAGGTCTTGTAATTCGTGTATTCAGTGCGTTTGCACTTGCTTGGATTATAACACCGATGGTATAAAGCTATAAAAGCAAAAAATAATTAGTATGTAAGTCAAGAAACTATTCAAGGGACTGATTCTTTTCAAAAAAAATATGAATCAGCCCCTTGAATTTTCAATTAAACCCTTTCCTATATCTGCGATTTTTATAATTAGTTCAGGTCTTTTATCTACAGGAAGCTCATCGGTATTTGGGATAAAAATCTTATCCGTCAGCTTTGCATTTATACATTTGTAAAACATATCTAAAACCTTAATGACACACTCAAAATCTTTATCAGCCATATTAGAACCTGATACGCATATCGCACATCCTGTTCTTTTTTTGCGGCTTATTGGGCTTTTTCCGGCTACATATTTGCCAGACCAAATTGACTGGCAGCGTTCGATTAGTATTTTTAGGCGCGATGATAAAGTGTTAAAATATATAGGTGTCGAGGTTAAAACAATGTCAGCTTCTTCAAAATACCCATATACATTTTGCATTTCGTCATTTATTATGCATTTTCCATCTTTAAAACACGAATTGCAGGCTTTGCAGGGTTTTATGTCCATGTTGGTTAGATATAATCTTTTTATATTTAATTCCTTGCTTTTCATGGCGTCTAACAGATAATCTAATGCCACATCACTGTTATACCCTCTGCGATGGCCTCCGTATATTGCAACTATGTTTTTCATAGTACTCTCCCGTCTGTAAATACCTATTTTACTGCCGCATCATATTGCGGTTTTCCTGAACTGCCTTGTCTTTAAAAAATGACGCCTCTGCATAAAGCTTGCAGTAGTCTCCTCTAAAATATGTTATGCCAAGGCCCATCGGCTTATTATCCATATCGTACAGCTTTTGTTCTATAACCATCAAAGGCAGCTCAGCATTGTAAATATTTAGATATTTACTCAGTTCCTCGTCCGGCATTTGCACAGAAATAACCAGCTCTTTTCTTATTGCAAAAAGTGACGTATTCTTCGATACCATTTCAGGGAATGTAGCATATCGTATCTCTTTTTCAACAATTGGCATTCCCTTGTAGTAGGGCAAATACTTAACATCGTACGCCACCGGCTCTTCATCTGTATAAAACAGCCTTCGAATCATTATCACCTTTTTATTCTTTGTTATCTGGAGACTGTCGATTAATTTATAAGGCGGCATGATGATATTGACTTCAAGCAATTTTGTTTTATCAACACTATTAATAAGGTTATTCATTTCATCATAATAAAGGGTGTAAATACTGCTGTCGGGTTCCTGGACAAAATTACCCTTTCCCGGAATGGAATATATATATCCTTCATTGGCCAATATTGCAAGGCCCTTTCTCACTGTCATTCGACTGGTATTATAGTTTTTGCATAAAGTGTTTTCGGAATATATAGGATCGCCAGGTTTTAATTCGCCGCTATTAATTTTTTCTTTTATGTCTTCAACGATTTGAAGATAGATTGGTAGCCCCATCATCAATACTCCTCATATTATACTTTGTCTCTATCCATTTTCTGCAATATTCTACGCCAAGCGATGCATCATTAGTGTAATAGTCGGCACCTATATACTCACAAGCCTCTTTAGTGAGATGACTACCGCCTAAAATAATTAGTCTGTTTTCTCTCAAGCCGGCTTTTTCAAGAGCGGCCACAGTCTCCTTCATTGATTCTATTGTGAAGTTTAGCACGCCGCTTAATCCTATTATATCCGGATCATATTTCTGCACACCTTGAACAAAAGCTTCTTTTGATACATCTACTCCCAGATCTATAACATCAAATTGGCTCGCTTCCATCATGCCTTTAAATATATCTTTTCCTATATCGTGCAAATCTCCTTTAACTGTTCCCACCAGTATTCTTCCAACTTTGCGATTATCGCTGTTTTGAAATTGTGCCATCATTTTATCTAATTTTAGCACTTCTTTAAATATGAGGCCAGCCATTATTAAGTCAGCAATAAAATACTGCTTACTTTCATAAAGTTTTCCGACTCTGTCCATGCCTTCTTTAATTAGGTTTAATAGATGAAACGGCTCCATGCCATTTATAAGGGCTTCATTGGCAAGTTTAATCACTTTTTCCTCATCAAGGTCTTCTACTGCCTTTATTATTTGCTCTTCCATCATTGGCCCTCCAAAATACTTTTATTTGGCAAAATACGACATATCTATACATATAAATATAATAGCACTAAATGCATAATTTTGCAAATAGTAAAAACCGGGAAAAATTTCCCGGTCCTTTAAGGCATTTGTTTTTTAAACCTTATAACTTCACTTTAAGCTTTCTTCATATTCTTCGGCACTTATAAGATCGTTTAACTCATCAGGATTTTTAATTTCGAACTTAGCAATCCAAGCATCATAAGGCGCTTCATTTATGCGTTCGGGAGAATCGTCTAATTCCTCGTTTACTTCAACAACAACACCGGAAAATGGCATTCTTAGTTCCGAATTTACCTTAGCCGATTCTACCTCGCTAAAAAGGTCACCTTTGGCAAATTCTTGTCCGACTTTCGGCAAATCTACATATAATATTTCTCCTAATTGGTCCTGAGCATAGTCGGTGATACCTATGCAGGCTGTATTGCCTTCAACCTTTACCCACAAATGCTCCTTGTTATATTTTAAATCCTTAGGAAAATTCATCTTGTCATCCCTCTCCTTCTTTGTTTATTTAATAGTAAAATAGTAATTTCAACTATACTCCATGAATCAGGTTAAAGTCTTGCTTCATCTAAAATTAGAGGTACATTTTCTTCAGCGCCAATTGCCATTATATGAACGCCATCGCATAAGTTTTTGTCTCTAAGTTCATAAATTAATTCACCGGCAATCTTGATTCCCTCTTTTGCAGGTTCGCTGCTTTTTTTCATGCGCTCTATGAGTTCATCGGGAACATTTATTCCAGGAATGTTTTTGTTCATATATTTTGCCATACCCGCAGACTTTAGTGGTATTATTCCTGCAAGGATTTTTGTATTAAATGGTTTTGTAAGCTCCTTAAATTTCTTCATTGTTTCAATGCTGTAAATTGCCTGTGTCTGAAAGAATTTGGCTCCGGCTTGAATCTTTTTTTGCATTTTTATAAGTTGGAGCTCGATTGGGTCATATTCCGGCGTCACGCTAGCTCCTAAAAAGAAAGAAGGATATGTTTCTAGCTTATTCCCACCCATATCTACTCCTTGTGATAATAATGTAGCTGCTTGTAAAATTCCTACACTGTCCAAATCGTATACAGGTTTTGCGTCAGGATTATCTCCCACTGTAGGATGATCTCCTGTAAGCGCTAAAAGATTTTCTACACCAAAAAATCCCGCAGACAGCATTTCTCCTTGTATAGCTAAGCGATTCCGATCTCTGCCGGTAATCTGAAAAACAGGCTCTAAACCCATATCAATCAAAGCTTTGCACATCGCAAGGGATGTTGCTCTAAGTATTGCTGATTGAAAATCTGTAACATTTATTCCATGTACCCGCTCGCCAAACAGCTCTGCGCACTGCAGAGCATGGGAAAAATCGATGCCTTTAGGTGGCGCAAGTTCTGCTGTAACCGCAAATTCGTTATTTTCTAAGGCTTTTTGCAGTAAACTCATTGTGCTGCACCTCCATCTCTAAGGCTTATAGTCCTGGGATGTGCAACTTTTGAGTATTCCTTTGGTTTTTGTATCTCATATATTTTTTCTAACTGGCCTAATTTTTTCAATTTCTCATAAATTAATATCCATGCACAGTCATTTTCCGGGTTCACTTCGCATTTTCCATCTTTTGCACCACCGCAAGGACCGTTCAGCAATGATTTGGCACACTTTGTAACCGGGCAAATATCGCCGGTTAGGCCGAGTATACAGTCGCCGCAGGTCTTGCAAGCTTCGCTATATACTCCGACTCTTTCAACTTCTCCGACAAACATAGTGTTGTTGCCCGGATAAACTGGTATATCTACGAGTTTTCCTATTGTCTGTGTTCCATCTCCGCAAGCAAAAGATAGTATGGCATCAGCATCAGATACTGTATCTTTAATCTTTTTTAGGTCTCTTCTTACCAGAAGGTAGTTGCAGCTGGTTTCGGGAACTATAAAAGCCGTTACTTGTTTTCCGATTTCTTCAAGTTTAGCTTTCATGGCCACAAGCTCTTCTTCGCCGCCAACCTTGCACACAGTGGCACATTCACCGCATCCGATTAAAATTATCTTATTGCTGTCTTTTAAAAGTTCTTTAATTTCTTCAAAGGGTTTATGCTGAGAAATAATCAAGATGGCACCTCCCGTTCCTTAACATGAGCCTGTTTGTAATTTGCATGCTTTTATCACCTGTTTTGCTAAAACAGAGGTTGTAACTGATCCTACCCCGCCCGGAACCGGTGTAATCAGTGAAGCCTTGCGGGCACAATCTTCTGTATCAGCATCCCCGCATAGTTTTCCGTCTTCGTCAACATTTATTCCTACATCAATTACAACTGCGCCGTCCTTTACATATTCAGAATTTACCATTTTCGCCCGCCCGATTCCGACTACAAGCACATCTGCTTCAGAGGCAACTTGGGGCAAGTTTTGTGTTCTCGAGTGGCAAATAGTAACAGTGGCGTGTTCCTTTAGCAGCATCATAGATACAGGCTTGCCTACAATCATAGAGCGCCCTATAACCACCGCTCGTTTGCCTTTCAATTCAACATTATAATACTTTAGCATCTCCATAACGGCAGCAGGTGTGCAGGGAGGAAAACCGCTTTCGTCTCCTTCAAACACCTTTGCTACATTAAGAGGGCTAAAGCAATCTACGTCTTTGTTAGCGTCAATAACATATTTTATAACATTTTCATCAAGCTGCTTCGGCAGCGGCCTAAATATCAAAATGCCGTGAACAGAGGAATCTGAATTGACTTTTTTAAGAAAGTCCACGAACTCCTCTTGTGTAATATTTTCAGGAAGTGCATTTACTTGTACGTCAATATCAAGCTCGGACATTACCTTTAGTGCTCCGCGCTCATAAGATATATCTCCCGGATCGGCACCTACTCTGATAATAGACAATTTTGGAATGGCGCCTTTTGCTCTAAGCTCTTTTACTTCGGCTTTTATATCTTCTTTTATTTTATCCGCAACAGGTTTGCCTTTAATTAATGTTCCCAATAATACCCCTCCTCCGTATGTATTTTGTATTTCGCAAAGGCGGCGTTTTATTTATTTAAGATATTTTCCACCTTATTATACACTATATCGGCAAGGTCTACTGCCTCAGAAACCAGATTATCGACTTCTTTTTTTACTTTGCTTACATAATCTTCGTCTTTGATAGAATTAATGTTAATTACAACATTTAATCTGCCGCTGATTATTGCTGCCCTCAGGCACTGAACGCCAACGCCCACATCACTTATGGCAAGCTTCGAGCATTTGTCGACAAGTTCTGCATGGAGCTTTATTCCCTTATGGCAAGCTCTGACTATTTTTATTGGAACCTGGCAAGCTTGTTTAAGAGCTTTTTCCATCGTCTCTTCTTTTAGTTTTTTCTGCTCTTCTGTCTCTGTAGGCATTCCATAAGCTTTCGAAAGAGGAAGAAAGTTTTCTGCATCCTCATCAATCATTTGCATTAATTCTTTCTGAAGCTCTTCGCATTTTTTTAATATGCCTTTGATATCTTCTTCATACTGAGCATACTTTTTTTTGCCTATGGTTAAATTAGATACCATGCTTCCTAAGGCAACACCGATTGCACCTACCAGGGCGGCGGCTCCGCCGCCACCCGGTACTGGATTTTTTGATGCAAGTTCATTTACAAAATCGTTACAAGTCTTATCCCCAAAATTCATGAATAATACCTCCTAGAATAATCCCGAAATTACTCCTTTTTCGTCAACATCAATTTTTTCCGCGGCCGGAACTTTTGGAAGGCCGGGCATCTTCATTATATCACCTGTAACAGCAACAAGGAAGCCCGCTCCTGCCGAAAGAGTGACATCTCTTACGGTAATATTGAATCCTGTAGGTCTTCCAAGCTTTTTCGGGTCATCGCTAAGGGAATATTGGGTTTTCGCCATACAAACCGGTAAATTGCCATATCCGAGTTTCTCGAAATTATCAATTTCTTTAGCAGCTTTATCTGTAAAGACCACATCATCTGCTCCGTAAATTTTTTGAGAGATTGCCCGTATCTTTTCCTTAATGGGTATATCTAACTCGTATGCAAAGCTAAGCTTTTGATCTTTGCCTTCGTTCTGCTCTATCAATCTTAACAATTCCTCTGCTAGGGCTATTCCGCCTTCTCCGCCTTTGGCCCAAACTTCCGAAATCGCCACATTTACTCCTAATTCATTGCATTTTTCTTCAATGAATTTCAATTCAGCATCAGTGTCCTGCGGAAATCTGTTGACCGCTACCACTGCAGGGAGTTTAAATACTTGAGTAATATTTTCCACATGCTTTAAAAGATTGGGTATGCCTTTTGCAAGCGCATCCAAATCTTCTTTGTCAAGCTCTGACTTGGGAAGTCCGCCATTATATTTTAACGCTCTTACAGTTGCAACAATAATTACCGCATCAGGTTTTAAACCGGCAAGCCGGCACTTTATATCAATGAATTTTTCCGCTCCCAGATCTGCACCGAAGCCTGCTTCTGTAACTACATAATCCGAAAACTGCATCGCCATCTTCGTAGCTATAACAGAATTGCAGCCGTGTGCTATGTTAGCAAAGGGTCCACCGTGGACAAATGCCGGGGTTCCTTCCAAGGTTTGAACTAAATTAGGCTTTAATGCATCCTTTAAAAGGGCTGCCATTGCGCCCTGAGCCTTTATGTCTGCAGCAGTAATAGGATTACCCTTTTTGTCATAAGCTACTAAAATTTTTGCAAGTCTATTTTTCAGGTCTACAATGTCATTTGCTAAGCAGAAAATTGCCATAACTTCCGAAGCTACCGTAATATCAAATCCATCTTCTCTGGGCATGCCGTTGGCTTTTCCTCCGAGACCGTCAACTAAACTCCTGAGCTGTCTATCGTTCATATCAAGAGCTCTGCGCCACACAACTCGCCTCGGATCTATATCTAACGCGTTTCCTTGGAAAATATGGTTATCAACCATTGCTGCAAGTAGATTATTAGCAGCCGTAATGGCATGTATATCTCCCGTAAAATGAAGATTTATATCTTCCATGGGAACAACCTGTGAATATCCTCCTCCTGCTGCACCGCCTTTAACCCCAAATACAGGCCCTAATGAAGGTTCTCTCAATGCTACCATGGATTTTTTGCCTAAGCGAGCAAGAGCATCTGCGGCACCGATAGTAGTGGTTGTTTTGCCTTCGCCGGCAGGTGTTGGTGTAATTGCTGTAGTTAAAATTAATTTCGCCTTTTTGCCGGAACCATTTTTTAACAAATTGTAGTCGACTTTTGCTTTGTACTTTCCGTATAATTCAATATCATCTTCGCTAAAACCAACTTTTGCGGCAATTTCCCTAATGTCCTTAAGTTTTGTTGATTGAGCAATCTCAATATCAGATTTAAAAGTCATTGATGCAGCCTCCCTGTTTTTATCATTAAAATTTAGATACATTATTATTTTTTATAACCAATCTTGCCTTTTCTATATGCATCATTAAATTTCCTGCAGTATCTGTCCTTGCCAAGCAGTGCTTCGGTTGCAAGAAGCGTCGCCATCATATCTTGATCGCAGGGATCCATTATAGCAGAATCCATACCTGCGTATATTGCAAGTGTCAAGAATGTCCTGTTGACAATCTTTCGAAGGGGCATGCCAAAGGATATGTTGCTTAAGCCTGAAGTAACTTTAATCGTAGGATACATTTCTTTTATTTTTTTAGTAGTTTCCATAAACTTTAACATAGATTGATTGTCTGTAGCCAGCGCTATTACCAGTGGGTCAATATGTATTCTGTCTGGCGCAATATTATATTTATCAGCTTTTTCTACTATTTCTTTTGTTATATCGATCCTCGTTTGGACATCTGATGGTATACCTCTGTTGTCGCATGTTAGGGCAAACACTTGCCAATCAGTTCCTTGGATAAGGGGAAAAATAATTTCACACTTTTCTCCCTCCAGCGAAACGGAGTTAATTATGCCCGGTTTTTTTGCATATTTAAATACTGTTTCAATGGTTCTTGGGTTGGGACTATCAATACATACAGGCTTATCAACTGAGTCTTGAACGATATCCATAAGCCACTTTAGTGTTTCGACTTCTACCTCCGGAGTGGTTCCTGCGCATACATCTATATAGTCTGCTCCAGCTTCTGCCTGTTTAACCGCTCGGTCTCGTATGAATGCTTCGTCTCTTTCGTCGATTGCTTTTTTTACGCTAGGAATAGTTCCATTAATTTTTTCTCCAATAATAATCATTATAAAGCACCTCCGCTATAAATTTGAATATTTCATTTGTATATACATGTATAGTTTACATATTTCATAAAAATATATTAACATTTTTAAAATTATTTGTCAATGATGACTAATCAATATTTTATATTATGTGTTATTTTGTTAACAAATCAAAAATTTATCTTATTAAAAAATGCGTCTCTGAAATCTTCCCTGGCACTTAGCTCTACATATTTTATTTTGCTAGCGATATCCCTTGCGCGGTTGCGCTCTTTTTCTGAAAGTAAGAATAATTTTGCACCGGCTCCTGCTGAATTTCCGATTCCTTTTATCTTATTTTCAAGCTCTCGAGGAATTAAGCCAACTCTGCATGCACTTTTATAGTCTAAATAATTGCCGAATGCTCCCGCCAAAAATACCTCGTCTATATCATCAGCCTTTGCACCATACGTTTTTAAAAGCACTTCAATGCCAGCTGCAATTGCACCTTTTGCCAGTTGAAACTCCCTGATATCTTTCTGGGTTATATAAACAGGTCGGCCGGTAGCTGTTTTATCCTCAATAAGAAAGGACAAAACGCCTTCTATTGTAGTAATTCTATCTAAATACTTTTTGCCAATAGGGTTATTTACTTCTTCAGGTCTTAAAATACGGCCGTTTTGATCGATTATCCCTGCCTTTAATAGTTCTGCTATAATATCTACAAGGCCTGAACCCGCGATACCGTAAGGCAGTCCATCGTCTATTACTGTATAGCTCAGTTCATTATCAATATGCACATGATCTATTGCCCCGGAAGCTCCTCTCATGCCGCATGTGATCTCTACGCCCTCGAAGGCCGGTCCTGCAGCCGTAGAGCAAGAAAGCGAATTATCTTTTGTGCCGAGAACTATTTCGCCGTTTGTTCCAATGTCTATAAACAGCTTTAGCTTCTCTGCTTTATCGATTTCTATAGTTAAAGCTCCGGCTACTATATCTCCACCTACAAAACCTGCTATATTAGGTAATATAAAAACCTTGCCTGTAGGATTTATTTTGATACCCAGGTCTTGGGCATCTGCAACTATATGTTCTGTCACTACCGGAACATATGGCGTTGAGGCAAGCGATCCCGGCTTTATATTTAAAAATAAGTGATGCATTGCAGTGTTGCCGCATACAGAAATGGCGTAAACATCTGAAGTTTTAAACCCTGCCTCTTTAACCGCCTCCGCTATTAATTCATTTATTGCTTGAACAATTTCGCCATGTAACCTTTCCAGTCCCGCATCTGTTTCTGCAAAGTTTATGCGCGAAATTACATCCGCACCATACTTTGTTTGTGGATTTAAGGTAGAAACTTTAGTTAGCTCTTTCCCACTCTTTAAATCCATGAGATAACCGGCAACCGTAGTAGTTCCAATGTCAAAAGCCATTCCTAGCAACATATCTTGCGTGTTCTTATCTTCGATTGCGATAATTTCATCATCGGAAATAACTATTGTTACATCGAAATTATTTTCTCTAATTTTTTTAGGAAGCTCTTGTGCAATCTTTAAGCTCGGCCTTATTCCTCGCCTTTCCACTAATCTGCTCCAGTCATCCCTATTGTCAGAAAGTGTCGGTTGTGGCAGTTTTCTGTGCACTTTTTTTACCAAAGGATCTAAAAGTACTTCTCTTTCTAAACCTTCAGATAAAATTCTATGTTGTTGCTCTTTCTTTGTAATTTCGACTAGCAAGTCCTCTTTAATTTTAAATTGGCAGGCAAAAACTCTTTCTTCTTCTCCGCTGTCTCGTTTAATTTTAACCTGACACTGTTTGCAAAGCCCTAATCCTCCACAAGGAAACTCAAAACTTATATTATTATCGGTAAAAACTTTTTTGAGAGTATCATTTTCTTCCGCCAAAGTTTCTATGTTATTCGGCAGAATTTTTACTTTATATTTTTTATCGGACATTTCTATCGCCTCCTGCAGTTAAATTAACAGTTTTTGCTGATTTAATCAAGTCTTTTTATTTTATCGAATCTCATGCCTAAAATTGCGCAATACGTGCCGCACAATCGAACTATTATAGCGATTATCAATGCCCAATAATATCCGCCTGTCACATCTTTTATATAAGCCCCAACATATGGCCCTACCGATACCCCAACACCTACAGAAAATGCGTTCAGTACACTCATGACTTTGCCCAGGTGCTTTCGTCCAAAAACATGGGGGACAATAGCGTAATGAATAACAGGTTCCCCGCCACCACAAAAATAAAATACAGCCCCTATCAGGAAAATAAGAATCTTTGAATGGTAATTTAGATAAAATGCCCCCATTAAAATGGCGGGAAGTAGATAAACTACCCAAAGAGTTTTCCATGGCCCACCTAATTTATCTGAGATTATCCCCCAGATAAAAGTTCCTGCAAGAGTGGATATCGCTGAAACGGAAAGAAAAGTCGGCACCACTGAAGATAATATATCTTCTTTACTCATAGTGCTTGATAAACCTTCCATTATTATTAAAGAAACATTTTGTGTAAAAAACATATAGGAAAAAGAGGCGCAGGTAAAACAAATATATAATATCCAGAATCTTTTATCGAAAATTGCTTCTTTTAAGGTATAATCTTTTGAAAAGTTGTTAGTTATATTAGTATTGATATCAGATGTATTTTTTGAAAATATCGGATTCCAGTTGGAAGAGGGCGTTTTCCAGAAAGGAAGGCCTATCCCAATTAAAAATATAGCAGAAATTACAGAAAAGAACAAAAAAATATTGCCGTTAAAACCATGATTTTTTATGTAAGAAGCAACTAAGGGAGAATATACAATTGTCCCAGCACTTGTCCCTGCCACCGTAAATCCCATAGCTGTTCCCACTTTATCCGGAAACCATTTGCCGATTGTCGCCGGTGATGTGCCTCCAAAAAAACCGCACCCAAGGCCAACAAAAAAACTCCCCAAATACCAAAGGCGCATGGCTACAGACCACTGAGTAAGCAAAAGCATTTTCATTATAAAAATATGGCCTGTAATTAGGGATATTGCAGCAATGATAAAATTAATTTTCGGGCCGTATTTATCTAAAATTACTCCGGCAATAGGAGGCCCGACAATCATACTGCCTATCCCGCTAAAAGTCGCTGCAAGGACTATAGATGCAGTAGTATCTAATCCAAAATGTATTTGTATATGAGGATAAAACATAGTCCAAAGGCCAGTTACTGTGATTGCTGTTCCCATTACAAAACCCGATATTGGATAAAACCATCTTCTTTCTTCTCCTATTCCTTTTTCCAGGCCCATGATAGCCGTACCTCCGATGCAATTTTTAGAGGGCACCGAAGCAGTATCGGTGCCCAACTTTTTCTAATTAACCGTATTTTTCCACTGCTTCAATCAAAGCATGTATGTTTTCGGGTGGCGTATTTGCCGGAGCTACATTTACGCCGGCAGCAAGTATAAATCCTCCCCCTGGTTTCATTTTCTTTAACAGGTCTTTAATAAAATCGTCAATCTCTTGTGGAGTTCCGCTCACAAGTAAGCTCATAGGGATTCCACCCATTATACAAGTATGTCCTTGTAATACTTCTTTTGCTTTTACCACGTCAGTTTTTTCAAAATAAGCTACACCCCACCCTTTTGGCAGCTCTAAAATGGTCTCTAGATGAGGCTCATGATGTCCTTCAAAAAATACCTGAGATTTAACGCCCTCTTCGTAAAATCTCATTATTACTTTCTTCAATGAAGGCCAATAAAATTCATTATATAATTTCGGAGAAAGGTACTCGTTTAAGTGGAGGGGGAACATTGCAATTTTTGCACCGCCCTGGACTGTAGCCAGCGAATACTGAATAACCGGTTCTGTTAAGGCATCGATTGCCTTCTTAACTTTATCGGGATATCTTCTTACATCAAGCACTGCATTACTTATACCTCTTAAAAAGTCACCTATAATGTCCATGGGGGCATATCCCCATCCCATAGGCATTGAAGGATAGCCTAGCTCAGCTAATATTTTCCCCAGCTCAGCGTAAGCCGGACCAGCCTTTGATATCTCCATACCAACTCTTACCCAGGTAGCCATGGCCTTTCTTTTTGTCTCCAGATTAGTACATGCCCTAGGCAGTATGGTTTCTGCAATAAATCCTACAGGATCTTCTATCAGCTGATCGTATTCTTCCGGCTGCATGAAGGTTCCGCCGATAAACTGAGGAC